>CAYGZC010000312.1:0-5053 GCA_964354225.1 uncultured Chlorobiaceae bacterium
GGAGACGGTTCATTATTAACAAATATTCACACATCAGATTGGAACGGAGGTGGTTCACCTTCAGCGCTGCTGTGGCGAACCGGCAGTATCGGAATTGGTACATCAACTCCCGGCGCAGGACTTGTTGTCTCGGGATCGGGATTGTGGAGCTCTGCCCTTGGAATTGAAAACACAACGGCTGACATTGAATGGCGGCTTGCCACATCAAATGATTCAAGTTTCCATTTTGTAAAACTCACAGGAGTAACCATTACTCCACTAACGCTCGCAGCAAATGGTAATGTTGGCATTGGTGTCTCACCTCCAACAAAAAAATTAGACGTTAACGGTCCTACTCATATCAAAGATACCATTGCGGTAGGTTCACCAACTCAGAACGGGACATTTCAATTGTATCGGAACGGTTCATCATTTCCAGTGGTATGGATGGAGAATTTTTCAACGCATGGCGGGAGAATAGTAGCACTGGATGAAATAGGTGTCGTCACGGGCCAACTCAGACCGAGTAGTTCAGGGACCGGCGGCACACTTGAATTATATCGTAATACAACCGGAGGTCTGGGTTTTTATGCCACTGGCAATGTAGACGGAACACAACAAGGGTATATGTCTGTAAGCGGTCCAAGCCGCTCGGCAATAATCGATACGCGCGTAAGCGGAAACTCCTCTGTTCAATTGCCCGATAATTCCATTGCTGCAACCGAAATCCTCGATGAACCAGGCATTGCTCATAATCTCAGCACTAACTCTGTGAACATAACCGGGAATTCATCGATGGTCGACATCGACACCGTATCAATCACGATCCCTGCCCCAGGGTACATCTACGTCCACGCGCGAGCGATGGCATATCTCTCTGGAACAATAAATGGCAATCACGTTCTCGCTCAGATCGATACGACAGAAGGTGGATCGTGGATACCCGGTAAACATACCGAAATCGGGATGGACATCGCTTCTACGGGTACCAGTATGCTCGATCTTAGTGTGCAGCAAGTGTTTTTCAAACAAGCAGGTACATATACCTTTCGGTTAGAGGCAATGCCGTATTTTGTATCCTCCGGTGGTAATGAAAATATATACTATCCAGTCATTACCGCAATATACTTCCCAACCTCTTATGGTGCTGTTACAACAGTTGTCTCGGGTGCAGATGCTGCGGGCTTCAATGCTCTTCCGGTCTCAGTGCGTACTCCCACATCACCAGCAATACCATCAACGGTTACTAATGCTTATCAGGTGGACCTCCGCGAGCTTGAATTGAGAGCCACAAAAGCCCGGCTCGCGGCTGAAGAAGCAGAACACAAACTCATGGAAGCGAAGATGGAATATAATCAGCGCAATTCTGATGACAAGAATAAGTAACCAAGGAAGGCTGAGGTGAAATTATGAAAACAAAATTCGTGATCGTAAATTTACATGGGAAAATCATCGCACTATTTCTCGTACTTATATTAGCCAGTGACTTCTCTATATCTCAGAATACTCAGGTTACATGGTACTCATTCAACATGGGATACGCTGAACCGAAAGCTGGTAACACGATGGTAAAGTCGGTTGTCGGACAAAATTTTGTCGGCATGACTCAATTATCAAACACGCAAGTCATAAGCGGATTTCTTGCGGATACACTGTTCAGAAGTACAATCGTCGATGTGAAGGATCAAGAACAACTACCTACCTCCTACTCGCTCTGGCAAAATTATCCTAATCCATTCAACCCAAACACAACAATACATTTTGAGCTTCCAAAAGAATCACATGTAACACTAAAAGTATATAACATTCTTGGACGAGAAGTGCTTACGATTTTGGACGAGGATAAAGTTGCCGGAAGGTATGATTTGAGGATAGATGGAACATCGCTTGCCAGCAGCGTGTACTTTTACCGGTTGGTTGCTGACGATTATATGGCAACAAAAAAATTATTACTCGTTAGGTAAAAAATATTTTTAAAAAAATAATAGTGAGGTTTTTATGGTACGATTAGCGATTTTTCTTGGCTCTTTTACAATCTTTTTATTTTTGTCACAATCACTGTGTGCTCAAAGCTACCCTTCCCTGCTTTCATATAACGAATCAAACACGACTCGCGGCAGTGCTTCAGCTTCGGTTCATCGGGTAAGAAGGGAGAATGAGAATTATTTAGAGACATTCTTTTCGCCTGATACCATTCCAACCCTGAGTATTCCCGTTCTCGAGAATGCCCTGGGTAATCTTGTGCCGGATGGTGTAGTTAATATTCTCGATCTCCTCCGGCTCAGAGATATCACTATCGTCAGACCCCCGACCCCATCTCCATACGAATTGGGAAAAGGTGATCTGAACCGTGATGGGAAGATCGATGCTCAGGACTTGAACATCCTCAGGGACATCTTGCTCCACAAGGCGAGTGTTCCATACCTCGTCGACGCAACCGGCGGGAAAGTACTTGGAGATGGGATTACACTTACACTGCCACTCGGTGCTGTTGACTCAACGATCATAATCTCCATAAAACGAAATTCTGAATCCGAGTTTGCTCAAGATATGGGTGTGGATACTAAGGGAGCTATACAAGATTCTGCATACTTCATGGCGAGCTTCGAGATCACATCCAGCACGCTCGATTTCAAGCTGCCGGTTGGGGCAACGATCAAGCTCGACAGCATACCTCCGTGCGCGTATCAGGGATTGAACGGACTTTTTGCCGCTGTTCCGGATAGAGATGGCGATGGAAGAACGGAATTATTTCTGATTAATGAGTTAAATGTAAGCAGTGACTCACTGACACTAACGGCGGGTGATATTGCAGTACCTTCTATTCAATCGTTATCTGTTTCATCAATTGAACCGGGGCTACCTATGATCATTACCGGTCATGGATTTGGCAATGATGTGCAAAATATCTTCATCCATTTTCAATCTACTCTTACAGACACATTTCGTGTCACCCTTCCAACCACAGCTGATGACTCAACGATCTTTTTCACGGTGTCCGACATACCTCAAGGTCAATTTCAATTGACTGTCCGGAATGTACTAACCGGATTAATTAGCAATGCAATCCCAATTGAAATTTCTTCATATAGTTCTGTGGTTGATGATATTCGCACCACAATCGTGAATTTCTATTCTAATTTGGCAATGTCTATTGATTCAGTAAACGATGATGATCTTGTTAATGCTATTGAAGATACCACAATCCGGAATCATTACTATAACCTAATGCAAGCGGAACGTGCATTCGTTGATTCGGGAATAATATATTTCTCTACTCTTGCCGATTCATTACTTGAGGGATGGAGATCCTTCGGCACATTCATTCAGAACTTGAACCAGTCAGCGTTGATAGGAAAAGAATACCGGAATGCCTCTCTCTCCCATTCGGCAGAGTGTCAGCCTTGTATACCATATCGTAAAAGATTAAACCAAATGGCGAATGACATTTTAGCACTGACCAAGCGGTACAATAAGGAAGCTGCCGATTGCGCCATGTTGAGATTCGCAAATCCTCCCTTTTGCGAGCCGTGCATTGCGGCAGAACGTATCCGGAAACAGGTGTTAAGCAATACCGACATCGAAGCGTTATTAGCTAACCTGTATAATGATTGCGTATGCAGAAACTGCGGTGGTTCGAACTGCGACAAGTGTGACCGGACTACATTTATTGGATTCGGTCCTCAAGGAAAGAAAATCTCCGGAGGATACAGCGGAAACGGTTTCTCCACTACCGGTTGTTGTATCAACATCATCCGATACAAACGGAATATCTGCATAGTTATTCCGCAATATTTCCGGGGTAATGGTAGTCCCGTCCCGATTGATCAACATCCGGGTCTTTCCTGCCCGCCGACATTAATGTTCCAGAACGTTTCCAGGGTAAGTTCAGAATTAGATACACATGCACATGCCGGCAGCATCATCAAAGTCACGAATGCACCGGTCCCTTACAATATCGTCGGTATCCTGAATGATAACGGCAGGGCGTTTATTCCACAAGTCCCCATGAACACAAAAGTAACATTCTCGATGTACGATCCAGTCACCGGACTGTACGATCCAAACGTCGGTACGTACACAACTGGATCAACGCCGGGCGGATTTGACCGACCAATCCTTCTCTTCCAGCCAACGACGGAGATCAGGAGAATTGCTATGCGCATCGGAGAGATCAAGCATGATTCCGTATCGTTGGATTGGCAGCGGATCGATTACTCGCTGAATGTTACAGGTGCCGACACAGGTAAGATGGTCAATGTCGGATTCGAAGCAAATGCTCTTCTTTCTGTGAGACTCGAAGATCCACAGGGCAGCGTCCTGCTGGATAACAATAATACGGACTGTTACTTCCACCCTCGAGTTCGGCTCAATCAGGTCGGAACCTACACACTGCGGATGTCGTACGGTGTGAGCGGACAGGCGGGATCGTTCACAGTTGGTGTCGATTACTATCCGAAGTCACCCATCGGAACATGGTTCCTGTGCGGTGGCTTCATCGTTGATACATTGTACGAAGAGCTTTCCCCCTATCTCATCGAAGATCCGCTCGCCATCATTCCGGGTGACACGGTGGTTGTCGAGCATGGTGTATATCTCCTGTTCGAACACGGAGGGTCGGTAACATCGAACGGAATTCTCATGGGGAACGGCTCGTCGGCAAAGCCAATCAAGCTGAAACATGCCGGTACTGCGAAGCGGGAGCTTGCAACAATCAAAGAACCTGTCTCCGGGCGAAAGGAGGTGGAGCCATGAACGCGATGAGATTATTGCTGACGCTGTGTGCATTCCTCCTGATCCTTCCGGGAATTGGTATCGCACAATATTTATATTTAGACAGTTCACTTACGATAACTTCGCCTACAACGTTCGATAGTGTAAGAATAACATCAACCGGTCGGCTAACGGCGGATGATTCAATCGCCGTCCTTGGGAATTTGACCATCGACAGTGGTGGAGTGGTCACTCACTCATTAAGACTTCTTTCTGGCTTACGGTTGAATGTTTTAGGAATGCTGGAAGTGAAATCGGGTGGAGCAATTGATGTGAGCAGCAAAGGGCTTCTGGGTGGACA
>CAYGZC010000313.1:0-3907 GCA_964354225.1 uncultured Chlorobiaceae bacterium
TATAATAATGAAAAGCATAAAAATCATTCTCGCATTTACCTTGATCTTTATAGGTGCTTACGAAACAACTTACTCGCAGACGTCATCTGAAATATGGATTAAGGTAAAAGATTATTTTCCTGCCGGTGGACAGGATACAATGACCGACTGGTTCGGTAATCATATCAACGGACATTTTTATCCACGAGATACTATAAATCTTGAATTATTGGGGGGATGCATGCTTATCCGTGAAATATCAAATATCCCGTTTCCAGTGGCATTTGCAAGCCTGTGGCGGAACATTAAAAATCGTCCACTTAATCCATACCCATTATTGATATATGATTTTAGAGAAATCCCGACGAATGCGACAAAGAAGGATACATTCCATTTATTATTCCAAAATGAATACTATAAGGATTCTGCCGATTTCTTGTTTAAGTGGCCCAGCGTATCATATTTAAGCCAGCGATGCGACAGTATGTGGCTCAACTATTATATCGATTCAAATGCAGTGCCCATTTCTCAGTGGGTGAATATGTTCGCAGTTGATAGTCTCGTGATACCTTTGGCGACTTTAAGAGAAATAAGAGATTTGTGGATCTATAAATATGGCTGTAAACTTGTAGATGGTTGTATTAATGAAGTCAAAGTGGAATCACCTGCTGTGCCGATAGAATTTTCGCTCTATCAAAATTATCCGAATCCATTCAACCCGTCAACTGTTATTCGTTATCAGTTACCTGTTAACAGTTGGGTAACATTGAAAATCTACAATCTACTTGGGCAAGATGTTGCGACGTTGGTTGATGAGTTTCAGGAGGCAGGTTTCAAGTCGGTTGAGTGGGATGCAAGCCGGATGGCAAGCGGTATGTATTTTTTCAGGATAATCACCGAAAATCACAATAAAACCAAGAAAATGTTCCTGCTCCGGTAGGGAGCATTTGATTCTTTTAAATAAAATCGTATATTGATGCAGGAATTTTAAGGATATCGAAATATCTTAATGGAATTCATGCATCAGAAAGAAATTGATAGAATAGTACAATCGATTCTGGGTGAGCGCCCCGGTGCGCATTCCACCTGTAAAGATGGAATCTGCACAGATGGTTTATGCGTTGTTCATAACAAAGATGGTGTTAAAAATATTGTTCAGTGCGGCGCCGACCGTGTAAGCGCAAGTATCGGAATTGATGCTGCGGGCGGCATCGAGACAGACCTTGCACGAATGATCGATCATACCTTATTGAAACCAGAAGCAACAAAAGAGCAAGTCATCCAGCTATGCAGTGAGGCAAAGAAATACAACTTTGCCAGTGTGTGCATCAATCCAAGTTATGTCTCCCTTTGTGCAAAACTTTTACGCGACACAGCAGTAAAAGTTTGTACGGTTATCGGCTTCCCGTTAGGTGCAACTTCAACCCCAACGAAAGCATTCGAAGCTGAACACGCGCTGCGCGATGGTGCAAAAGAAATCGATATGGTAATTAATGTTGGAATGTTAAAATCCGGTGATTACGATTATGTAGAGAACGACATCTTCGCGGTTGTAACGACGGCTCGCCGGTTTGGCTCTTTATTGAAAGTAATTATTGAAACCGGGCTACTGACCGATGAAGAAAAAATTAAAGCATGTTTACTTGCAAAACGTGCCGGTGCTGATTTCGTCAAGACATCGACTGGATTTGCCAAAGGTGGTGCAACGGTTGGCGATATTGCGCTTATGCGGAAAGTTGTCGGGTCTGCAATGGGCGTGAAGGCATCCGGCGGAGTTCGAACACGCGAGGAAGCATTAGCAATGGTTGCAAGCGGTGCAGACCGCATTGGAGCCAGTGCAAGTGTTAAGATTGTAATCGGTGACGGTGAATCACAAGCAAAAGAAACATCAAAAAGTAGTCAACCATATTAAATTCATTTTATGAAAGCGAGGTAATCGTGAATAAACTAATCCGCTCTTCTATAATAGTCTGTGTTGTTATCGCCTTCTCATTTCTTGGTTGTTCATCAGCGAAAGAAACAACGGACAAACAGGAGACACCTCCTCCTCCGACGGAAGTTAAAAATGCACCCGAACAACCGGCACCGAAAACGGAACAACCGCCATTAAAAAAGATCGACACTGTTAACGTTGATGTTCAAAACACACAGAAACCAACTTACGAGCCAAAGGAAACACCGCCACCACCACCATCGCTTCCGATCGGAAAATATTCCGTTCAAATTGGCGCATACAAAATGCCTGATAACGCAGATCGGATTGCAGCGCTTGCGAAGGAGCGATTTAATATGAATGTTTACACTTCTTTAGATCAGGTTGACAATCTGTACAAAGTAATGATCGGTGATTTCAACTCGAAAGACGAAGCAAGAAACTTCCGTGATGAAATGGTAAGAAAATTTCCAAGTGATTATAAGGGTGCGTGGGTATCTGAAAATCTTCAAAAATAATCGTTCCAGAGTTTGGCTACCCGTATTTATTGGCATAATATCTCTTCTTTGGTGTTGTAAAAGTTCAGAGGAAGCTGAGAAAAAAGCTGAATCGCCTGCCGGCTTCAAAGAATTTCTCGCGAAGTATGAGAAGACTTTCAATCCGGCTGATTTCGATTTAAGTATCGACTCAATTCACTTTATAGAAAAAAAACAACAAGAAGCCCTTCAAGCAACTGAGATCGTTACTTTAGCACCACCCGAAACAATTTCCGGTTTCAGGGTGCAAGTTCTTTTTACTCCCGATATCGAGCAAGCCAATCAGATGCGTGACACGCTCTCAATTTTAATTCCGGAGGAGTGGATATACATAGTATATGATTCACCTTATTACAAAGTTCGTGTTGGAAACTATGTTGAGCGAACCACAGCGAGCATAGCGATCAAAAAATTGATTGATTTGGGATTCAATGAACCCTGGATAGTCCCTGATAAAATTATAAAGAATCCACCACCGCACCCACCCGATATATTCATCACACCGGAAAAACAACCCGAGTAGATTCGCTCTATCTGATTGATTATTTAAAACGAATAGAAACACCCTCAAGGGGCCAACGTGCACGCAACTTGAGAGTGTCTGGATAAATGATAAATCTTTCAGCGGATTGGTAAGGAAATGGTTTCCCAAAAGTATATACTCCGTTACTATCGGCATCGCGAAAGCCAGATAAAATATATTTTCCCTCAATAAGATGATCGAATTTAAACTGTCCCACTGAATCAATAATTTGTACTTTGGGCTTAACCTCCTTCTTAGAAGCATTCACCGCTGTTAGGTATATTTTGCCTTTTGCATCCTTCATCTCATCACTCACGATACCGCTTATACTGCTCAGCATTTTTTCTTCTACAGTCTGGAAGCGGGTGGTGAAAGTGCTGTCCTTGTAACTGTTACCCGATAAATCAATAAGAGAATCCATTATCAAACTTATATTGTACTGCATTCCTGATGTGAGCAAAGATGTGGGGAAGAAAAAAAGCTTACGAGAATTCTGCCACTTAAACATTCCCTCAATTTTCTTTTTCAAGGAATCTTGTAAAGAAAAACCAGACTCGAATGATTTTATTCGGATCGCCTCACTGAACACAAAATGGATGGTATCATCTATCGATATATTCTTTGCATTATTTCCATATCCTTTTATTTCAATTGTCGGTCTTGATGTATCCGAAGTCAAGCTTCCATTGAAATCAGCACGATTTGTTGGAACACGCATCGCATTCCCATGAAAATCCTTGAAGCCGAAAAGTGTTACGCGATATATTCTTCCAACTTCCTGTTGATCAGTAACCAACTGCGCATCCAACCGGGATGAGACATCAAAAGAGAAATCCCTCATCTTTAATTGTGTATTCGTTAGTGTATCAACGATGATGACACTATCAATATCTGTCGGATACATCGTTTCACTAAATCGAAGAAGCACATGGGAAT
>CAYGZC010000314.1:0-2072 GCA_964354225.1 uncultured Chlorobiaceae bacterium
GGTTCTTATCCGGGATGTACGAAGGCACCCTGGCGATGGACTCCAGATAGTCCATCCCCTCCGTCTCCTGCTTGGCGTCGTGGCGGTAGCCGACCCGTACTGAAGAACTGTGCCCAAAGTGTGCCCAAAATATGTCGGAAATATCAAAACGTGTCTAATAATATCGAAATCCATCGAAATCTTGGAGCCCCGAAAAACAGGCTTATTGTATGGGAACTTCATTATTTTCTTTGCCTTACGTTTTTGGGGTGCTTCCTGCACACGGTAGAAGTCAAAGGTTCAAATCCTGTATCGCCCACCGACCTTATTCCGAAACGACAACGTTATTCAGGTCCCCCTTGATTGCGCAAGGGGGATCAGGCGGTACAATATTTAAGAACAGATTCCTGGAGGCGTTTCGGCTTTGTCAGAGATACTGACCCTATTGCTGGCCTCCCCTAATGGTCAGGAGAAGTGGGTGGGGGTAATACCTAAAAAATATATCCTGAAAGTGTCCCGGATGCTCTTTTCCGTTCGCCCTGCTAGCCCTCTCTGCCGTCAATTCGGCTTTGTCCTTTTTCCTCGCGCCAGAGGATGATGGCCAGCACCACGACCCAAAGCAGGAAGCCAGCGATGTTAATGCGCTCCCAAATCCCGATCAACGGCGTGGGCAGGTTCGCTTGAATCCGAGGAGCGTCCAACCCCGTCAGGGCGCCGAACACAAGGAGCACCACGATCGTCGCGATTGAATAGTAGCGGAACCGCTTCCCGAATGCAGTAGCACCGAATCCTATGGCGAGCAGTATCAAAAGAACCAATACCATCGTGAGAATGATGTGCATGGTATCTGTAAACGATATTTCTTGTCCACGTAAGTGCATAGGGGCAAATGGCCCCGCCAAACCGACCACACTATAGGCAACTAGCAGACGTCCCACGATGCGCAGAGCACGCTTTCCACCAGCCGATGCCCAGACGCCCAACCCGAAGGCGATCACAAGCAGGTCGTACACGATGCCCAGCGCAACCCAGAGCGGCCTCGACGGAGCGCCGATCGCGAATAGCTCGCTGACGGTCTGGGAGACGGAACTGTAGCTCTCGAATTGCATTGCTCCTATGACGTTCATCGCGACATAGAGCAGCGAAGACAGGATACCGCAAACGAGTAAAAGCTTGCGCACCATATTGCACCTTCCTTTCCATCTTTATCAACAATCGCTCTGTATCTTAAGGTTAGACCTGACCCGGACGATTAGCCCTTCCTTCTTTTTTCCCCTTTCTCGTCGCGATCGAGTCGAAGAGACCGCCGGCCAGCTTCTTCAATGGACCCAAGCGGACGGGATAGAAGTAATCAGATGTGAACCACCCTTTTTCTTTGTAGTACGTGTAGTCTCGACTGCTTTCATCGAGTTCCCAGCGAACGCTCGCCCGGCCGCCTCGGAAGGCCATGAGCCAGAACAACGTCGGCACTGGATAAGCCGGCTTCATCAGTCGTTCGTAGTACCGGCTGACCAGCTTCGCGAGAACTTTGTCTTGCTTTTGTTTTTCCTTTTCCGTCATCGGCTCAAGAGCCGTGAAGAGACTCCCTTTGACGGTGTTGAAGCCCAAACCCTTTCCGACAAAATCGAGGTACCTCTCGATCTTGTGGCCTCCGTGGAAGCCTTGAGCGACGATGCTCGTGAACGTCTTCCCGAAAAAGCGGGGGCGATGGAAAACAAAGCCGAGTCTATCGAGAAAGATTTTCATGATGGCGGAGACCTGGAACGAGTAATTCGGAGTCGCGAAGACGACTCCATCAGAGGCTATCATCTTGTCGATGAGGACGTCGCGGTCGTCTTTCAAGGGGCAGAACTCCTCGCCCTTCCCAAAGCACTGCTTGCAGCCTCGACAAGTCCCGATTTGATAGTCGCTCAGGCGGACGACTTCCGTCTCGACGTCACCAAGCGACTGCAGGCCGTCCAGGAACTGGCGGACGGCGTCATAGGTGAACTTCTTTCTGGCAGCTCCAACGAATGCGGTGACTCTCTTCATGGGCTGGCCTCCAGAACCTCTCTCCTGGATGCAAAGGCTTCTACTTTCTTCTGCCAGCCCTC
>CAYGZC010000315.1:0-8243 GCA_964354225.1 uncultured Chlorobiaceae bacterium
TCATCCTTGGTCGGTAATGTTGAATCATATCGAAATTTGCAGTTGTAAAACCTTTTGCCCGAGCACCAAGATTACGGGCAACTGTGAGAGCTTTAAGGAAAACTTCGGGAAGCACGACCGCTGATCCCAAATTCATAACAATTCCACCGCCTTGCAATCCTTTAATCACATTGCATAAAACTTTGAAATCACGAAAAGTCATTTCGCCCGTAACTGCGCCATCCATTGTGGGTTGTTGATGAATGATGTCGGCTCCAATTGCGGCATGCACTGTCGCAGGAACATCAAGCGAGTAACACGAAGCAAGTAAACTCATTTTTTTATTCGGAGCTTTGCCAAGTGCTTTACCTAATGCTTCACCGTATCCGGAGGTTTCTTTTTTTACTATCTTTTTCAGTGTATTGTTGATAAACTCACCTGTTTCTTTCGACATCCCAAAACTTCCGTTTTCAAGATTCACCTCAACATCCTCTGAAGTTTTTCCCCATATGGCGATTTCAACATCATGAATTGCAGCGGCGCTGTTCATCACCAAACAGTTAATGATCTTCCTTTGCAAAAGATCGATCAACAGAGGTGAGAGTCCAACCTTTACTACATGCGCACCCATCATCACGATTATCGGTTTCTTGCGTTGATGAGCATCGGCAATATCGTCGACAAACCGCCGTAAATCTTTTGCTATTAAAATATTAGGCAGCGATTCAAAGAATTTCCCGAAACTTTGATTGTCAGGATTATATACCTTTGCAAAATCCTTAAAACTCACTTTACTCTTTCTGGTCTTCAGGGAAATCGTTTTTATTTTTCGGAGGTCTACTTGTTTGAACTTCGGCATAACTGTACCTTTATCTCATTGAATTTTTGCCTTGATTGATCCTGCAATACCATGATACTCGACTAACTCTGAGTCAACATTTCCGATGAGAATTTTGGCGGTGACCATGACAGGGATTCTTCGCTCATCATCTGTAAGCCAGATGTATATTTTCCCTTCACTTTTAAATAAACCGCCTTCTTTCACAAGCGGCTCGATGATGATACAATTAAATTTGCCTGCATCAACTTTAATCTGCTGCCTGCCTTTGAATTTAACATCTAACTCATAAGTTGAATCCTTGTAGAAATTTTGCATCCGGATTTTTTGTCCGAGCTTAAAGTCCGTGAAATCAACTGTCCGCGAAAAATAGAATGCCGACATGATATCCTGGACATACGGCGGTATTGAGACTGTTTTATTTGTAGTTGCAGCCACATGATTTATCTGATCAAATTCGGCAACGAAATCGCGTGCATAGCTTCCTTCACGAATATGCTGTTCGAACCGCCAGGGGAACATCCCTGCCGAGTCGATTATCGTGCTGTATCTGTCGCGCACTTTATAGAAGACATCGAAAAAAGGTTTTGAGTTTAATGTGAATTCCACTAAATGGCATTTGCGGTTATTATAAACAGTGTCAGATATTTTCAAAATAGCTTCCCCGGCAGTAACAAATCCATAGTTTACTTCATATTTTAAATATTCTCCCCTAGTGAATGCCATATTCGATATTTTACGCAGCGTGTCAACCTTATCAATAGTAAGCGAATCCTTCGATACTTGTTGATGATCTTTTCGTTCACTTCCAGCTTTGTTATGGCTTGAAAGAACCAGCATCGAAGGGATCAACATCACTAAAAGAATAAACGCTATAGAATTCTTATATTTCATATGCAATTTTATTTAAAAGATCATTTCATAAGATGTTTCATAGCCGCATCATAAACTTCATCCACAGAAATAGAATCCATACATTCACAAGTAGAATTTTTATTATGCAGACATATCTTACAGTCCGTTGGTTTATCTTTTGGTGAAAATATTGTTTTGTTATTCGTGTACGGTCCCCACCTCGCCGCATTGAGAGCAGTCACTTGCGGATATAAACCAATAACCGGTGTTCCTACTGCTGCTGCAATGTGCATCGGGCCTGTTGAGTTTGCGATAAACAACGAAGCAAGTTTAGCGAGCGCGGCATACTCGCTCAACGACAATTTATCAACTATAGGTATTATTGATGAGCCGGCTATAGATTTAACTTTATCGACAAGATTTTTTTCTGTTGCGCTTCCGGTTATTATTACTTGAACATTCGGTATCCCGGAAATGCGTTTGCCAAGAGCGCCAAAATTTTGGCAGCTCCAATCCCTTGCCGAGCTGCCGCTGCCAGGATGAAGTATTACCAGTCGGCGATCTTCACGAATTCCGATATCCATAAGAAGTTTTTTTACCTTCCCCATCGCATCAGGATTAACTTCAAGAACTGGCTTGACATCTAATCCCTCGGTTGAGCATCCGATGGTATTCAGTAAATGCAAATTATATTCAAGCTCATGATATGCTGCATATTTACGGTGCTCGTAAACTCTTCTATTGAAAAAAAATGAGTACCAGCGATAACCCGTACCCACCCGGACAGGTATACCCGCAAACCAGGTGATCAAAGCAAGATGAAAGCGTGGATGGGTATGAAAAACAACATCAAATTGCTGCTGCCGTAGCATCGCTGCCAACTGGAAGAAAGATTTAGTCCCGTTGTTCTCATCGTAATAAATTATCTGATCAATATTTCGATTACCTTCAACAAGTTCAGAAGTATAATGCCGGATTAGCATTGCGATATGGATGTTTGAAAAACGTTTTCTAAGAACCTCAGCCATTGGCAGTGTAAGAATAACATCTCCGATTCTATCGGTACGTACAATTAAAATTCGGTGAAAGTTTGGCTCCAAACGTTTTATTGCTCCAAAAGATTCTTTTCAATATACATGTAAAGCGCGTGAATTGCAATGAGCAGATAAGAAGCCCCGACACTTTATGAATCATCTTTAAATAAGATATGCCTTCGGAACCAGCATGCCCGGTCGCTCGATCTCCCACATAACAGATAAAATCCACCAGCGCTGGCTTTCTCTAATTAGCTGGATGCTGTAAACACCACGATGAAGAGGAGTAGCATTTCCTGCGGCATGGCTTGCTTCAAATGTACTAAACACGTGAACTATGTAACCAAACGATTGCATGCGGCGGGCTATCTCGGTCTGAACCAATCCTTTTCTTTCCATCCCGGTAATTACGATATCTTCAACCGAACCCTTTACAAAAGTATCAATGTCCATTACATCGATGTTTTTCTTTTTGTCGACTTTTGGCGGAGTGATAAGCGCATGTTGATGCAAAAGCGAGCGAAAGCGTTTATAATCCGGCTGTTTGCCAACCGTATACGAAACAGATTCGTAGAATGATTTCATTATCTCATCGATTGTGGATACGTCGGTTGGATTTGCCGTTACCTTTGATTGGGGAGCTTCTGCTTTACCTTTAGCCATATATCTTCCTTCAACGATTGGTTCAGTGATAAAGTAATTAATTCTTAATAATATACATTGATTGAAAATGAGTTGCAATTTTGTGGTTCGTTGTACGGCTGATTGGCAGCAAATCTAAAGAATTCAAGATAGCGTTTGAGGAGTATAATATTGGGACATTCATCAAACATTCAAACTGAAACTATTTCGATACAGATTCCATTTGATTTTATCGTTTTTCATTTGTATTATATGGCGGTATGTGATTCACTAAAATATGTATCATTATTATAAAAACTTGGAGGGTTTTATGTATAAAATATTTTTAATACTACCTTTACTAATTGTCATTTTCTCACTAAATCTTATAGCAGGCGATGGACCGAACAAACCGATTACGACAGTTAATGTCCAAGTGCTCGGTCCACAGAAAGTTGGCAGTTTACCACCCGTACCCATTCCACCCGATAATCCGCAATCCGCTTTAAAAATTTTACTTGGCAAACAGCTTTACTTCGATAAACGTTTATCGAAAGATAACACCGTGAGTTGTGCCACCTGTCATGATCCTGCAATGGGATGGTCAGATGCAGGACCCACGAGTTCCGGCATCAATGGACAAAAAGGCGGACGCCGAGCCCCACCCGTTTCCAACGCCGCATACATCCCGTTGCAATTCTGGGATGGTAGAGCGCCGAGTCTTGAAGAACAAGCAAAAGGTCCGATTGCGAATCCTATCGAGATGGGAAACACTCACGAAGTGATGATTAAAACCGTCACCGATATTCCTGGATATGTTGAGGAATTCAAAACCGTTTTCGGTATCACGCCTCCAACGGTTGACATGGTAGCACAGGCAATTGCCTCATTCGAGCGAACGGTCGTTACTACCGATTCACCGTTCGATCGATACGAGAAAGGTGATGAATCTGCTCTCACCTGTCAGGAAAAACAAGGATTAGAAATCTTCAATGGTAAAGGGCACTGTACTGTGTGTCATTGGGGACCGAATTTTACCGACGGTCGTTTTCACAACATCGGCGCAAAACCACAGGATGCGAATAAACCTGATTTAGGCAGGTACGAGATAACAAAGAATCCCAATGATAAAGGTGCATTCAAGACACCAACAGTAAGGGATGCTGCTCTCCGTCCGCCTTACTTGCATGATGGCTCGGAGAAAAGTCTGGAGTCGCTTGTTGAGTTTTATAATCGCGGCGGCGATACCGATGATCCGAATCTCGATCCGCTAATCGTCCCGTTAGGACTTTCTCAAGATGAAAAAGATGCGCTCGTTGCATTTATGAAACATGCTATGATCAGCACCAATCCTGAAGTAGCAAACGTGAAGCCCATTCCATCTTCAGAACTTCCAAAGTAAAGGAGAGATTGCCATGAAAAAATTATCTATCTTTATCGGATTTGTGCTTGTTTCATCCTTATTTATCCCAACAACCAGCAAAGCGATTCCAGCATTTGCAAAAAAATATGGATTTAATTGTAATATGTGCCATACCGGATATACGAAGTTGAATGATTTCGGTCAACGGTACCGCGATAACGGATACCAGATTTCCGGGCAAGAAGGAGGCGAGAAAACAGTTTCCGATATCGCTCCTCCATTAGCTCTTAGAACCACAGCCGGTATCTCTTTTTATGACCACTATTTTAAAGATTCTACTGGCAGTATTACAAGCGGTACGACTAATGGTTTTAATCTTTTTGGCTTGGATTTACTCGCAGCTGGTGTGCTTCATAAAAACATCTCTTTCCTACTAATCTACACACCAAGGATCGACGACCCTGCTTCCGATTTCTCCGGTCTATCAGATTCAAGCAAACCGGCACAATATGCAACTTTGGAATCGGCAAACCTTGTTTTCAGCAATCTTATCCAGAATGTGTTGAATCTCCGTATTGGAAGGTTTGAACCGGCATATCACCCGTTCAGCTCGAAACGTAAATATTATATATTCGAACCGTACGAGGTCTATACATTTGGGACACCAAATAATAGTTTCAACTTCGACGACAATCAGATCGGTATTGAAGCAACAGGTCATTTGAGATCTGGATTTAAATACGGACTTGGTGTTGTTAATGGAAACGGCGGCAGCCCAGATTTGAATAGGATGAAAGATTTCTATCTCAATTTCTCCCATACGTTTGGCAAAGGCGATGGTCAAAGCGCCGCTCAACGGATAGGTGCGTTTGGATATCTTGGCTGGCAGCCTAAAACCTTGCTCGGAACAATTATCGCACCGACAGGTGAAACAAACGGAAAAGATAATAAATCATTTTATCGGATGGGAATTGATGGAAGCTTCAATTATGAGACATTTAATCTTGGCGTTTTATTCATAAAAGGTGCAGACGATAAATCGTTAAATAACCTTGATCCGACAAAAAAATATGAATACACCGGGGGGTTTGCCCAACTTGATTGGGCTGGCTTGATGAACAACCGATTGGTGGCATCGCTGATGTACAACTGGGTCCAACCTCCCTCCTATGATTCTAAGAACCAGATCAATGCATACTCAGCATTAGTGCGATATTACCTCGGTGATTGGTCGGCAGTGAACATTGCGATCCATGCCGAATATACATTCAAACGAACTGGCAAAGATCACCCGATTGATGAGAATCTCTTCGCATTGATTCTGGATTTTGATTTTTAAAAGATTGGATTCACGTTTCATTTAAGAACAAAAAGGGTGAGTATTGGATGCTCACTCTTTTTCTTTCTCATTCCGTGTTTTTGTATATTTGCTTAATTATTAAGGAGTCTTTTGATGTCAAACTATCGGAAGATCAAAAAAGTCTTCATCAGCAGCCCCACACTGGAAGGAGCCGGTGTTCACCTGAAACGCGCTTTCGGTTTTCACGAAGTGCCGGTGTTCGATCCCTTCCTTCTGTTGGATGATTTTCGTTCGAACGATCCACAATATTACATCAAGGGATTTCCATGGCATCCTCACCGTGGAATTGAGACAATCACATATGTGCTTCGTGGAAATGTCGAGCACGGCGACAGTATGGGAAACAAAGGCGTTATCGGTTCCGGCGATGTGCAGTGGATGACCGCCGGCGGTGGTATCATTCATCAAGAAATGCCCAAGGGGGACAAAGACGGTTACAATTGGGGATTTCAGTTGTGGGCAAATCTTCCAAAATCTCATAAGATGATGAACCCGCGTTACCGCGATGTGAAAAATTCTGAGATACCAGAAATAGTAACCGCAAAGGGCGCAAAGATCAATATCATTTCCGGTGAAATTATGGGAACGAAGGGACCGGTGCGTGATGTCGTTATTGATCCGGAATATCTCGATGTAACCATTCCTGCAAAAACGGATTTTATTCATCCGACCAAACTGGGACACACATGTTTCGCTTACGTGGTTGAAGGAAAGGGATATTTTTGCGAGGAGAAAAAGTTGCTCGCCAACGAGAATCTTGTTCTCTTCGATGATGGAGAACAACTGATAGTTGCAACCAATGATGAGCCGGTTCGCTTTCTCCTCATCTCCGGCAAACCCATTGGTGAACCGGTCGCCTGGTACGGACCAATCGTAATGAACACACAAGGAGAGTTGAAAATTGCGTTTGAGGAGTATAATAATGGGACGTTTATAAAATCTTAGACTAAGGTATAATTATGACATATCATAAATAGAAGTTTGGGAATTTATATGCTTAAAAATCATATGGTAGCAGTTTGTGATATTCTCGGATTTTCAAATTATATTCAAAATCTAAAATCCGCAGAAGATTATATTCACATTTTCGATGATTTTCACAAATCGCTATTACACTCAATAAGAAAAAAAGAGTTCCCTACAGACGCACCACCTTTAAAAGATTTTAAATCCCAAAATATTTTAGGTATTCGGTGGTTTTCGGATACAGTATTATTGTATACTCTGAATGATAAAGATGAAGACTGTAGAATTCTCATTAATACTATTGCTTGGTTAATATTCGAGAATATTTATTCTCGCCATACCAAAATAAGGGCAGGAATTTCTTATGGAGAAGTACATATCGACGAGGAAAATGGGATCTATGTCGGCAAACCAATCGTACAAGCAGCAAAACTAGAAAAAAATCAAATGTGGTCGGGGGCAGCATTATCAAAAGAAGCTATTAGCCGTATTCCTCGTCATGTTCTTGTTGGGAGCAAATTTAATTGGCATTTAGTTCGCTATAATATACCGATGAAATCTAAAGAGATTACAAGTGAATACGCGGTAGACTGGACTATAGGTGATCATCAAAATTTTAATTACCTACTTACTGACAACCCAAATATGGTAATAGAAGATTCTATTCGAAAAAAATGGGAAAATACAATAGCATTTCACTCTGATGTATGCTTCTGGTGTAACATGAATAATTCTCAGAAAGTTGATAGATGTTAATTTCTACATATCACCCCACATTTTCATATATTTATTGTACAAAGTTTGCATCCTTTTGTTAGTATCATCGTCTCTATTATTGAGAAAGAAAATCTAACAATATTAAAATTCACAATACGGAAAGGTTTTTTCTAATGGATAAAACGAACATTAAAAATGAAGTCCGGAAACATTATGCCGAAATAGCTCGTCAGCGCGGCTGCGGGTGTGCCCCTTCTTGCTGCGATAAAGAGGATACTATAACCTCGCTTGTGGACTATGGCAAGAGCGGCGAAGATGTTGCAGAGGCAAATCTTGGACTTGGCTGCGGTATACCGACGGAACATGCCGGAATCAAACCGGGCGATACTGTGCTCGACCTCGGGAGCGGTGCAGGAGTTGATGTTTTCATCGCCTCAAAAACTGTAGGACCGAACGGTCGCGTCATCGGTGTGGATATGACACAGGAAATGATCGACCGAGCACGAGCGA
>CAYGZC010000316.1:0-6067 GCA_964354225.1 uncultured Chlorobiaceae bacterium
TCTTCCGGCTATGAACAAGTTCGATATTATCAAAGAACATATCTTGAACAGCTTTTGAGCAATTGGTTTATTACTAATTTTTTAAAATTTTGTATCTGTTTCTGTAAATCTATCTTTATCTCTAATTTTTCAGATGTCTCAATACCTAAAAAATCTGGCGGTGAAAGAGTTATTACTACACCAATCACGGCGTTAAAATTAATTCAAAGAAATCTTAATCGATTATTACATTTTGTATATCAACCCAAAGCTGCAGTCCACGGTTTTACCTACGACAAAAGTATAGTCACAAATGCAAGCGTACATAAATCAAAAAGGTATTTATTAAATATCGATCTTAAAGATTTTTTCCCCTCTATTAATTTCGGTCGCGTACGAGGAATGTTCATGAACATTCCATACAACTTATCTCCCGATGTTGCAACAGTCATTGCGCAAATATGTTCATACTCAGACGGAGAAAAAGATTATCTGCCGCAAGGGGCGCCAACTTCGCCAATCATTAGCAATATGATCTGTGCAAAGATGGATAGTCAGCTAAGACGGCTTGCTCAAGCTTGTGAATGTGATTATACTCGGTATGGAGACGACATTTCATTTTCGACATCGCATGTGGTATTTCCAAAAGAACTTGCAAGCAGTATTGTTTCTGAAGAGGACCAAGAAAAAACTGTCTTAGGGCAGGAATTGATAAGAATAATTCATGAAAATGGTTTCGGGATAAACGAAAAGAAGGTGCGATTACAATCGAGGAAGTTCAGACAAGAAGTAACTGGATTGACTGTGAATAAATTTCCCAATATTCAAAGGAAATTCGTCCGTCAAATCCGAGCTATGCTTCACAATGCAAGAAAATTTGGTCTAACAAAAGTACAAGAAGAATTTATAAGTAGATATTATCACAAACATCGGAATAAAAGGAGAGGCAGTTCGTATTTTACAAAAGCATTACGCGGTAAAATTGAATTTCTTAGTATGGTACGTGGAAAAGAGGACCTAATTTATCTTAAATATTTGAATGAATATAATCAATTTGTAGGATTGCCACTGAAGCCGTTACCAACGATCAAATATGAACATGATAGTATGAAAACAGATGTTGAAGCATTAAAAGAGAATCACCAAAAGCTTGAGGCTGAACTTTATATCAATATAGAACCATATGATTTTCCTTTTATACCTTCAAAGATGAATGATTTAAGAATAATCTTACAGCCCATTAATAAAGATATGCTTCGCGCTGAGAAAAAAGATAGTTTTGTAGATTTTTGTACATATGCCCATATACAAATCGAATCAACCATCAATTATTTGTTTAGACACCAACCTCAGGACATACAAAAATTTGCCCAGTCGCATTCAACATTTTCTTCCAATAAGTATAAAAACCATTTTAAGAATATCTTAAGAGTAAAATCGTTCTACTCATTCTGGTTAATGACAGAATATACTAAGGAAAAACTTGTAAGTGGGAAATGGTTAAATGAAAACGAAAAATATTGGTATCATGATTTTGCAAATCCTTATTCTAATAATTACTGCCTTGTAAATAATTTACGTGAGATAAGAAATTTAAAAATTCACCCTGGAACTCAAAATCCAATAGAATGCCTCAAAGTAAGCATTCGAGAAGAAAACCAAAAAATATCGAATGTCAATACTAACGAATCGGACAAGCTTGAAAAACCAGAGGGTAGTTTTTACCGAATCAAGACCTTTGAGCAGTCAATAGAAATGTTTGAAGATAAAAGATACGATATTATTAAGGAAACAATATATAAATTTTTAGAAATTATTCTAAAAGAGTAAGATTAAAATCTCCCCATCGTTTCTGCGTTCTCTGCGTCTCTGCGGTTTAATGCGAGCGAAGTCGAAGCATAACCACAAAACCCGCAAAGAATACGCAAAGACAAATCAAGGGATCCTAAAATCATGTGAATCATGGTTCAGACAACCTCACAATTTCTTCCACTTTCTTCTTTACTTCTTCAATTCGTTCACCAGCGTTTTTGAAAACTTCCAGTTTAATTTGGAGCGCAAGTTCTTTCCCTACTTGCTTTACCTGCACATCCTTTTTCTTTTCATGGGCTATCTTCTTCATCAATCGTTGAAATGGAGAATTATCATCGTTTGTTTCTCCCGCCTGATCGGCGGGTAAGCCATAAAATTGTTTATTCGATTCATCAGGGAGTGTAATCGTCAGAACATTTTCTTTCAACGAAACTTTCGGGAAACCGGCACGTGAAGCGAGTAATCGTAACTCAACAAGCTGGAAAAGATTTTCCACTTCTTCGGGATATTCACCGAAACGGTCTTTGAGTTCTTCGCGCATCGCTCTGAGCTCTTCTTCGGTTGTTGCTTTGTATAAGCGGCGGTAGAGATCGAGACGCTCTGTGTCGGATTCAATATAAAAATCTGGGATGAGTGCCTCAATGTCGGCGTCAATAACAGTTTCAGGTTTCATGCTGAAAGTTTCAAGCTTAACTTTTTCTTGCGACTTGATACTCGAATCTTGAAACAATTCCCGGAATTCTTCTTGTTTTAGTTCTTCTACTGATTCCCGCACAATTCGTTCGTACATCTCAAAACCCATTTCCATGATGAAACCGGATTGTTCTGCACCAAGAAGATTTCCGGCACCACGGATTTCTAAATCTCTCATAGCCAAGTTAAAACCAGAGCCAAGCTCTGTGAACTCCTCAATAGCAGTTAAGCGACGCAGTGTCTGCTTCGGCATTACACTCAGCGGTGGAACGAGGAGATATGCGTATGCTTGAACGTTCGATCTACCGACCCGTCCACGCAACTGATACAACTCTGCAAGTCCAAATCTGTCTGCACGATTTATAATAATAGTGTTGACGTTCGGAATATCAAGTCCGGATTCAATTATCTTTGTGCAAACGAGAACATCATATTTCTTCTCCAGAAAATCAAGCATCGTCTTTTCGAGCTGGTGACCTGACATCTGTCCATGAGCAACGTGGACACGCGCCTCTGGTACGTGTGATTTTACCTGATCGACTATTGCATCAATGTTCTGTACACGGTCGTGAACAAAATAAATCTGTCCACCGCGATGAAGTTCTTTGAGAATAGCTTCTCGTATAATTTGCCATTGAGTTCTTCTTCCGTCGGATGCGGGAATAATTTCCGTGATGATTGGAATGCGATTACGAGGCGGTGTGTTTATGAGCGATAGGTCACGCGCACCGATAAGTGAGAAATGCAACGTCCTCGGAATTGGTGTTGCGGTTAACGCCAGCGTATCCACACTTGCTTTGAGTTGTCGCAATTTCTCTTTCGCGGAAACACCAAACCGATGTTCCTCGTCAATAATGAGTAACCCTAAATCTTTAAAGCCAATATCTTTCGAGAGAAGCCGGTGTGTTCCAATAACAATATCGATGGAACCTTTCTTCATTTCTTCCACTATCCGATTCTGATCTTTCTTGGATTTGAATCGTGTGATATTCTCGACCCTCGTCGTATAACGATTGAGCCGATCAAGAAATGTGTTGTAATGCTGAAGAGCGAGTATAGTGGTTGGAACAAGTATTGCCACTTGCTTTCCATCCATCACTGCCTTGAACGCGGCTCGTACTGCAACTTCTGTCTTTCCAAATCCAACATCTCCGCAAATCAATCGATCCATCGGTGAGGTGTTTTCCATATCTCGCTTAACATCAAGAGTTGCCATTGCCTGGTCAATTGTATCTTCGTACATGAACGATGCTTCCAGCTCTTTTTGCCAGTGTGAATCTGGTGAGAATGCGGTGCCCTGCTCTTGCTTTCTCTTTGCATAAAGTGCGATGAGATCGCGCGCTATATCTTTGATGCGGCGTTTGGCTTTCGCTTTCATCCGCTCCCAATCGGGTGAACCAAGCTTCGTGAGTTTCGGAATGTGTCCTTCCTGTGAAGAATATTTTTGCACACGATTGATGAAATTGAGATTTACATAAAGCGTGTCCTTCTCAAGAAACAAAACCTTCATCACTTCCTGTTCTACATTTCCGACTTTAATCTTTGTTAATCCAGCAAATTCACCGATACCGTGATCGACATGTACAACATAATCGCCGCGCTTAAGTTGGTGTAACTCCTTTTGCGAAAATCCTTTAAAGCGCCGATGCTTGGTAAACCCCCGACGTTTGAGTCGTCCGAAGATTTCATGCTCAGTGAAAACAGCCAATTTTAAAGGATGGTAGATGAAACCAGAATGAATGGTTTCCATAAGAAACACGGGATGAATTTCCGATGTCAGATGTCGGATATCCGTACTTGCATCATTCATCATCAATCGTGAAACCGACTGCGTTTTATCTGGGTTTGTTATTGCTTCATCAATCAGTTCTTTAAGTCTCTCTGTTTCTTCCTTCGTATCACTTGAGAGGAATATTTTATATCCATCGCTTTCCAGTTTGGCAAGATGATCTATAAGTAAATTGATGCTGCCGTTGAATGAGGGCTGAAGCTGAGCATTAAAATCCCAGTCGATTTGGGATTCGCCCGTTCTGAAGTTCGAATTACAGATGAGAGAGAATTTGTAAATCTGTTTATATATTTCCTCGAAAGAAAATAGATTTGTTGCTCCTTCTTTTAAAAGTTCATCAATTTCTCGTTTGATGATTTCCGGCTCATCGAGGATAATGATTGCATCTTTATTTAGATAATCGAATAATGAATCTGTGTTTATCTGTGCTTTATCTGTGTCATCAGTGGTTAATTTCGGAACGATGCTTGCGGATTTCAATTCTTGGATTGATCGTTGAGAAAGTACATCAAACTCACGAATTGATTCTACCGTATCACCCCAGAACTCGAAACGGATCGGGTTTTCTCCGAAATAGGGAAACACATCGATGATTCCTCCGCGAACTGCAAAGTCGCCGTAGCTCTCAACAAAATTCTTCCGTTCGAATCCGATTTGCTCAAGCTGCTCAATTAGTATTTTGAAGTTGTATTCATGATTGTTCTCGATTTCGATGATTGTTTTGTTGAACTCATCCGGCGGAGGGACTTTTTCTATGATTGATTTTGGCGATGCAACAACAATGAAATTCTTGTCGGATACTAGCGCTTTGAGTGTTTCAATCTGAGCAATTGAGGAAGTCATGTCGAGCATCTGTGCTTGATGTGTTGGACGTGAGCCGAAGTATCGCACGTTCTGTTCACCGGCGATGAGAGCACAGTCGTCCCTGAGTTTCTCGGCTCTATCTTCATTTGAGGCAATTAATACAACTTGATGTTGTTGCTTTTCGAATACATAAACCATGAGGAAAGCGAGTAGTGAGCCGCTAATTCCCTGTATATGTAACAGCTCTCCGCATTTCAGCTGCCCGACTTGGCTGTCAAAACCAATTAACTTATCCGATCGAAATATTTCATTCTTTAAAATATCCATGTTCAATTCAAATGAATGATATCAATATACCCCAGAACATCATACATTGCAATCATGGCTGCATACACAAGATTGTTTTATAAAATTTATTTTGATAATTCCTGACAGTATCCGTGCTATATCGAGATGATATTAAAATATCTATACACTTCTTACAGGCGAGGCAAAAAAATATTTAATTCGGCAAGATAAAATCTATTCCTCCGGGATATTATATCCTACTTGAGTGCTCTGAAATTGGAAAATTTAATTTTCAGAAAGTTCGTACTAAATCTTTATTCAGTTAAATACTTTTTTCTATTTAATTAGTAGTCCATCATCACATACTTTGATAATCTCATACAGCGTCGTCCTCTGTACGGGTGTAAATCCTGAGTCTTGAATTAGCCGAATAACTTCATCAATGCTTGTCTTATTCACGTAATCCGCTTCGGCGTGAACATTCTCTTCATAAAGTGTTCCTCCAAAATCATCCGCGCCAAAATGAATGGCAATCTGTCCGATTTTCTTTCCTTCCGAAAACCATGATGCCTGAATGTGGTCGAAGTTATCGAGATAAATCCGCGAAAGAGCGATTATCTTGAGGTATTGTGTTGATGATGCGTAGGTTGGAATGATTTTGTGGAGCGGTGTATTTCCCGGTTTGAAACTCCACGGGATGAA
>CAYGZC010000317.1:0-3073 GCA_964354225.1 uncultured Chlorobiaceae bacterium
GTTTCCATTTGAAATCGTAAATGTCTTCTGTGGATAAGTAGTCGCACCACGTGTCATGATATAGCTAAACGAATTGAAGTTATCATTTACTTGTTGAAAGGTATAGGGAATCGTCGCCTGTTTAATGATACACTTGAAATAATGGTGCGGATTCTGTAAAATAATAGGTCTCCGAAGCGTGATATTGTAATCTTCGTTAGTACCTGATTGTTTTTTGGAAGAAGAGGTATATATATGAAAGCGATTGATTTCCATTCTAATCGAGTATAAGAAATTAAATTAATATCTAAACACTACATAGAAATGGCAAATAACTTGTCGGGAATCAGTTATACAAACAACTTTAACAATCTCGATGGACTATCTATTGTCCAAGCTGATGAATTATTTGTTGATGGGACTAGTCTTGATCCAGATAATCTTGTACCATATACTGGATCAACAAAAACGACGGATCTTGGTTCTCAAAACATTAAAACATCTCGTGTACCTACTGCTAACTCGGATTTAACCAATAAGTTTTATGTAGATGGGGCGGTATCTGTAGGTAGTGGTGATACACTTGGTATTGTCAATCTTAACTTTGTTCGTTATTCAGGTAGTATTTCTGATACGGATCTTGGTACATATAAGATATCATCGTCTGCTGTTCCAACCACTGGTAATAACCTTACAAACAAAACGTATGTCGATCTTCGTGTACCATATACTGGGGCAACCTCGAATGTCGTTCTTACAGGGACGAATCAATTTCAACAGGCTTACAACGCAACGATATCGGATACAACCACAGTAGTAAACCGTCAAACCCTGGATTCTGCTATTTCAGGATTAGGTGCGGGTATTCTTAATCTCGACAATACATGGGGGTATGCGAATACCAATAATCTCAACGGTGGTATTAAAACCATACAGAACGCAACACAATTCAATCCAAGTCTTGACGCAAACTCTTATTTTATTACTGGTGTATTTCCTACAACTTATGTATTTACTACTAACTGGACTACAAATCCGGTTTCAGGTACACAAGCAAACTTATTGCTCGATCCGTCCGCTTTTTATTTTAATACCACTCATAAATATGTCATTACATTCACGGGTATTTATGGTACGAGTGCGAGTTGGGTAGGAACGGTATTTAACAACTCGACATCAACTACTGTAAGTGATGCGTCGATTGCGATAACCACAAGTTCTCAAAACTTAACTATGACATTTACAGCTGGTTCTAGTTCCCCCACGATCTATCTTCGTTTCGTTGGAGCAAGTGGAACACTGCGATGGACTAATTTTACTATCAAAGAAGTCGATACACAAGTCATGGGCAATATAATTATTTCTAATAATATTGATAGTAATGTTTCATTGGCAAATGGAAGAACCGCTAACTTAGCAGGTGGATTAAAGGTTAACCAAACATCGATCGCAACAGCATCATCATTAACTACTGCCAGTTTACCAACTGGTGTTTCTGCATCAACATTATCTGGTTCTTATACACTAACTGCTACAGCTGGTGGAACAACATTTGGTATGTGGTTAGGTAGTTCTTTTACTTATACTGCTGGTTGTAAATATACTTATACATTTACAGGTTTCTCTACCAATGCTACAGCAACTCAAGCCATGATCCTGTATACAAATACCTACAGCGGTGGCACTGGTACATCAATTGGTGATTATATTCCTATCGTTCCTATTACATCATCAACTGTGTCAGGTAGTTTTACTGCGACCAGCAATAATAATCTTGTATGGAACTTTATTAGTTCAGCAAGTGGTAAATCAGTTTCTTTTACTGGGTTTACATTAACACGTGCGGATACTGAAATTACAGGTATAATAACCACAACAGGTATTACCACAGGAACACCAGCAACAACGATCGGATTGAACTCGTCCAATCAACTGGTTAAGTATACCAATCCTGTTTCATCGGTTTTTACTGGATCAGTAGGAGTAAGTTATATACCATACGCAATAAGTGCGAATGTGTTTGCGAATAGCCTTCTCTATCAATCATCGGGAACTCAAATCAACTGTGCTGATTCATTCTATGCGACTAATACGATTACAGCGGGTGGTGATATGAATTGCGTGAGTATCAATCCATCGGGGGGCTATGGTCGGTTGGACGATAGAAGTCTTAGACCCAAAGATATCAACCCTGTAACAGAACAGTTCTTTTTTGCTTCGTGGAACAACGATGGCGGTGGCCCGTATGCCGATGCGATTGGTATGAACGGTTGGACAGATAGTTCGGGTGGCGGTACGAATGTTCTCATGGTTCGCAAGGATACCTATGGTATTCGTCAATATCAAGGGACATTTGCTTCGACAACTGCGTTTGTTAATTCACCCGCTGGATCGGCTCAATATATGGACTGTTGTATGAAGGGCGTGGGCGATAATACAAAGACTATATTTCAGCCCATTGGCGGTACATGGAATGTTCCACTTACTGTTGGTAGTGGTACTGATTCAGGGGGGTGTCAAATAATCTGTACGAATGGAAATTGTCATATTGACACCGCAACTGGAACGGAAATCTATATGGGATACTATGGCAGAACTGTCAATATCAACAATTATGCTACTGCTTCCATTAACAATAACACACGGTATCAATATCAATACGCCAATGTTAATGGGGACGCTCACGCATATTTTAGAAATGCTAATGGTGGTAGTTCGGCATACTTCAATCTCATTATTGTTAATAATGCTGGGAATGTGAATCATTTTCTTAATTCATCTACTCGTGGTGCGGACGGAGGTGAGAACTGCTATACCATACGAAATGACACAAACGGAGGTGTTCGCATTATGGCTAATAACGGTGGATTTTCTTCCTATGCGGCTACTGGAACAGGTGGGGCGAATTTTTCTAATGCGATTGCGAGTTATCAAAACGGTGCTGGAACAGGAAACCTTGGTACTTGGAGTGGGTGGGGATTTACGCTTTTTTGTAATGCGACTCAACCAGCTGCTACACAAGCCGCATATGGTATCGTATCAAACGGCACCACTACAAATTTCATCGTAAGTCTTTCGCCAGGCATTGCCTGGA
>CAYGZC010000318.1:0-21347 GCA_964354225.1 uncultured Chlorobiaceae bacterium
GCAAGTGTGACATTAAATCTGTTTCCATCAAGAGGACCGCTTGGTCCCCAGAGTGAGTTATCGTGTGTAAATGAAATTGAGTTTGAAAGAAACAGCGCACGCCTGGAAAAATCAACATTTTCATAATCTGATATTGATAGACCTCCGCCTGTCGCATCTTTTTCAGAATGACTTATACTCGTGAGAATTGCAAAACGTTTAAACTTCGATAGCGGATAGCTTAAGGTGAAATATCCGCCAAATACTTGCTCAAAAAAATATTCATCGGGATCGGTGAGGTCGTACCGCCTACCGCTGAATCGATAAATGCCATAAGCATAATTTGTTCGCCGCTGGAGAGAGAGCCGTGAGATCGCAACGTTAAAACTTGAAAGCAGTTCGTCGGTGCTTTGGGCTGTATTATACAAAAGAAAGTTGTACTGCTCGTTTCCAAGAATATCACTCATTGCAAGAAAAGCACCGCCGGAAGTTCCAAAAACAGGATCGGTAACGATCTGACTTTGTGCAAAATCCAAACTGTACTCACCGGTATATCGCAATGATTTTACCTCCGATGTTCCTGCGGTAGATTGTGCCTTCCAAGGTTTTCTGATTTCCATCACATCGGTTGAGCGAATTGAAGTGGAAGTATCATATTTGGAGTACACATCTTTAACAGACCGAAGCTGGAAGCTGAAATCTTCGAATGCAACAAAGACCACGTCGTTGTCAGACCATGCCGGATCAAATGCGGCGGTTGTGAACCGCGTAATCTTCCGCATTTCTTTCGAATGCATCGAGGAATCAAGTTTCATTATCCAAATATTACGTATGCCGTCAATATCGGATGTAAATATGAGTGCTTTTCCATCGGGAGAGAAGCTTGGAGAATAATAACTTTCATCGCTATAGGTGAGGTAATGAATGTCGTTTGTCTTTTCATTATAAACAAATAGATTATACACACCCTGCTCGCCAAACGGAGTGCGGTCAGAAGCAAAAACTATTTTATCACCGAATGGAAACCATGTTGGATCCCTCTCATCGTAAATATCATTTGTTAACCGCGTGAGAATCTCTTTATCGATGTCCCAAATATACAGATCGTTGCTACCCGACATATCGATGGCGGTGAAAACAATTTTCTGTCCATCGGGCGACCAGGAGGGTGAACCGATTACAACCAGATCTTTAAAGTGATACGTCTCGATGATCCGATCCTTCTTTAAATCATAGATGTGAAGCACATCATTCTCGCCGCTCTTTGTTATGAAAACAAGAATACCGCTTTTAGAAACATCCATCTTATTTTGAAATAGATGGAATGCTTCAAGCTCATCTGTTCGTTCTCCCTCAACAGTGAGCGTCGGCTTAAGTGTTTTGTTGTTTAGTGCACTGTCGAGATCGATCCGAAAAATACTTGTGTAACCTGTACGGTTGCCGATAAAATATATTTCTCGCTTAGTTCCATTCTTATAAACAACCGGCTTAGAGTTGAATCCATCTGTTACAACCGGCTCAGTGATTCCGCTTGGCTGATCGGATTGTGAAAGAAGCGGATAATATTTTTTCTTCAAAGCATACATCCATTCCTGATCGAACTCTTTGTAATCCATTCCTAGCGTTTGCTTGAAAACGTCTTCGAAATAAGATGCTTTCCAAAAATTTTCCATCAAGAGAAGAATTTTTTCTTCACCGTATCGTTCGGTAATGTATTGAAGAATGTTCTGTCCCTCTTTGTACATGAGGAATGTTCCAATAATATTGTCCATGTCTTTCAAGGGTACAAGGTAATTGCTCACAACAGCATCGCGCATAACCATCTCTGCCTGGATATCGCGCTCGCGCGACCAATACTCCGACAAACCTTCAATGAACCAGAGCGGCGGTAGATGGTCTTGCAGCATTCGATGATCGAGTAATACACGGTTAATTTTGCTGTTCATAAAAACGTGCACAAGCTCGTGGCGGATAACATGTCTGAATTCCCACACTGATCCGGTGTAAGGAATAACCACGCGCCCTTTTAGGAACTCGAAGAATCCGCCAACACCTTCTGGCACAATGCCAGGGGTTGTGTTTGTTTGCTGGAAGTGAAGATGTGAGCTATAGAAAATAAGCGGGATGCGGTTTGCAACATTGTGAATAAATTTTTCTTCAAGTATTTTATAACTTTCCTCTGCAAGAAACGCACCTCGCTCTGCCAGATCTTTCATCTCAGGATAATAATATATATCGAAGTGCTCGGTCTTTAGTAGATGCCAATCGAAGTTTGTGTACTGGACTTTGTTCCTGCCGAAGTAGAAGAACTGAGAGTAGGCGGAAGTTGTGAAGATGAGGAAGATGAGAAGATATTTAAAGAAAAAATTGTACATGTTTAGGAAATGATTCAGGATTCAAGATGGAGGATTGATGAGTTGAGATGTATTGGCGCGAACGGCTAACAACCCACATCTCAAATTCTCTTTCACGCCTTCCCCAGCTCATTCTTTAAATAATCTATTACCTTCACAGGTGTCGGGTCAACACCGTTGAGGATGGCGAGGTAATAACTTGTCCAGTCACCTAAATAAACGAGTGAGAACATCCGAGCGAGCAATGTTCTTCCCTCGCTGTGCACTTCTATAACCTTTGAAGCATATTGATTAATAACTCCTTTTGTCACTTCAATTCTTACTTTTATACGCTCGTGATCGAATTTATCGCGCAGGAAGAGAACAACCATTTCTTCTTCCATCATCCGCCGTAAAACTTTCCATCCAACAAGCTCGTTGTGGTTCATCTCAGGAAGTACATGTCCGAAGACAAGCTGTTTTGCATTCTCGGCAATTTGTCCGCGCCAACGGAGGTTAACAATATCAAAACGGTCTGCGGCAGAGTAAACAATCGGCAGTTTCATATACAACTGCTTAGCAAGCTTCAACGCCGGATTTTTATCACTTAATGATCCATACAATTTCGATTTCTTTTTCAGCATCGTGATTGTTTCTTTGATATCAGCATCTTTGGATTTAATCAGCTTCATCTTTACCAGTGAAATAAGAACCGGAAAGAATGAATAGCCCAGCGCTGCACGCGGCGGCAATCCTTTCGGAATTGTAACAAACGGATGTTTGAACTTCTTTGCCATCTTTGCAGTTTCACCGTTGGAGCTGATGCACAGAACTTTTGATTTGCGTTTCTTTGCATCGGCATGGGCTGCAATTGTTTCCTCTGTGTTGCCGGAATAACTTGAAACAACGACAAGTGTCCGCTCATTAACAGACTCAGGCAAGTAATAATGCCTGTTGACAATGAATGGAACTTTTAGTTCTTCGGCAAGGTACGAGCGCAGGAGGTCACCCCCGATAGCTGATCCGCCCAAGCCGCTAACAACAATGCTTTGGATCTGAGAGTTCTTATACGGAACGGAAAATTTCTTCCCGATTCGCACTGCATCTTCAACTTGTTTGGGAAAATCAGTTAGGAGTTTCCGAAAATTTGATTTATCGTATCGCTGTATGCTTTGTAAATTCATATTAAAATTTTATTTATTAGTGATCGATTGTTATTTGAACTTTTATGCACTCTCAAAAGGTATATCGGGAAAATGTTTCCTAAAGAATCTGAGCAGGAGCTTTTCAATTTCTTCACTGGTTGAAAGGTTTAATGCTTTCGCGGCAACTTCCTGCATTTCGCTGTAGTTGATAGAGCGGATGATCTTCTTTATCTCAGGCAGTACCGCGGGAACAACGCTAAGTTCGTCCATTCCAAGCCCAACAAGAAGCGGCGCCGCAAGCGGATGACCCGCCATCTCACCGCAAATACCGACCCAAATTCCCTGTTTGTGTCCGCCGTTGATAATATGTTTAAGCGTGATGATAACACTCGGATCGAATGGTGAGTACAGCTTTGATACCAATGTATTGCCGCGATCAACTGCAAGAAGATATTGTGTCAAATCGTTCGAGCCGACACTAAGGAAATCGACCTCCGCAGCAATCAGAGAAACCATGAGGGCCGCAGACGGAACCTCAATCATTACGCCAATAGGAATTTTATCATGGAATTTTATGTTCTGAGCACGCAGTTCAGCTTTTACCTTGCGGATGTACTCTTTTGCCTTTCGCACTTCGCTGATAGTGGTCACCATCGGGAACATGATACAAAGATTTTTTCGTGTGCTTGCCCTCAGCATTGCTCGCAGCTGGTTCATAAACATATCGGGTTTGTCCAATCCAACCCTAATCCCACGCCAGCCGAGGAATGGATTTGCTTCTTCCGCCGATGCTGGCGCAACTTTATCACCTCCAATATCAAACGTTCGCATGATGACACGATGAGGATAAATTCTATCTGCCAGTTTTTTATACTCTATATATTGTTCTTCCTCTGATGGGAAATCATCGCGCTCAAGGAGCAAACTCTCCGTGCGGTACAATCCAACACCTTGTGATCCTTGAATAACAACATACTCCAATTCATCCAGCAGCTCGATATTTGCCGAAAGTTCAACTCGATGACCATCTTTCGTCTCAGCAGGAAGATCTTTCAGATGTTCAAGTCGTTTTTCAAATTGAAACATCCGTACACGCTTGCGCTCGTACTCTTCTATTCGTTCTTCGGTTGGATGAATAATTGTTGTGCCGCTGTAACCATCGATGATCAGCATATCTCCGGTAACCACTTCACGGCTCACATCACCAAGACCAACAACGGCAGGAATTTTTAAGGAGCGAGAGAATAGTGCTGCGTGTGAAGTTATACCACCGCGATCAGTGGCATAGCCAAGCACGTGGTTGCGGCTAAGAATCATTGTATCGGCAGGTGTCAGCGTATGGGCAACAATGATAATTGAACCTTCAAGCTTCGAAATGAGTCGTTCTTGTAAAAGATTCCGGATGATTCGATTCTTTAAATCTTCCATATCATGTGCTCGCTCGTGCATATATTCGTCCTGGGCTTTTAGCATCAGTGTACAATATTTTCCGATTTCATCATTTACTATGTACTCGGCATTTTTCTTTTCTGATTGAATTCGCTTCCGTATTGAGCCAATCAAAACTTGATCATCCAGCACCATCATTTGTGCCTCAAGTATTTTTGATTTCGCATCGCCTATTTTTTCTTGTGCGAAGATAAATATTTTATAAAGCTCTTTTTTCGATTTCTCAATTGCCCTTTCAAGACGGTCTGCTTCGGAGTCGGTCTCACCTTTTGCCAGCACCCTCTCCTCTATAATAGGTATGTCTTTGATAAACAAGTAAGCTGTCCCGATTGCAATCCCGTGTGATGCAGGAATTCCTTTAAGGATAATTTCTTTCTTAATAGATTGGTTATCCATCGTTTTCATTCGTCAAAACCTCGCTCAATCAATTCAACAACTGCTGCTGCTGCGTCTTGTTCATCGGGACCATCGAAACGAAGAAGTAGATTTGCGCCTTGTTCGGCGGCAAGCGTCATAACGCCGATAATACTTTTGCCAATTATTTCCATACCGTCTTTGTAGATAAAAAAATCTGCTTTGAACCTTGCCGCAGTCTTCACCAGCGTAGCGGCAGGGCGCACGTGTAATCCCAAACGGTTTTTTATTGTTATCTCTCGCTCGATCATTTTCTAAGAACTTCTCCCCAGCAGCCAATGCGAAAGCCAGATAAGCATTGATACAGCACGGCTCGATGGCAGCTCAATAATTGCCTGCTGGGCTTGATTAGTGCTTCGAGCCATTTCACGTTTAGCCGAATCAAGTGCGCCAGATCGCTCATAAATATTTCTCACTTGTTCGATCCGCGATTTCGTAAAACCATTACCTGGTATAATCGCTTGTAAAATCTTCCGGTCATTTCCTTTGGCTCTCTCCAGTGCTTTCAAGAGAAGGTACGTTTTCTTTCCTTCCCGAATATCGCCGCCGATATTCTTGCCAAACACTTTTGCGTCGCCAATGATATCAAGCATATCATCCTTGATTTGAAATGCCTTTCCTAAACGTTCTCCATATTTTCGGAGTGCGGCGACCTGCTGTATAGTTCCTCCCCCAATCAAGGTACCTATCTCAACCGCAGCCGCTATTACGCGTCCTGTTTTCTTCGCAATCATCTGGAAATAATCGTTGAGAGTAATCTTTTTTCTCATCTCAAATTCTTTATCAAGCCCCTGTCCTTCGCAAACCTGGACAAGAGCATCAGTATAAACATCAAGAATTTGTTCCAATCGATGCGATTTTGTTTTCAGTATTGCCCGATACGCCTGCGCAATCATCTCGTCACCTGACAAGATCGCAACATTTTCATCCCATTTTTTATGAACGGTGAGTATGCCCCGACGCAGATCGGCGTGATCCATTACATCATCGTGAACGAGCGTGAAGTTGTGAAGAATTTCAATTGCGGCGGCGGCATCAAGCGCACGGCTCATATTGCCGCCGACTGCTTCACAAGATAGAAGCACCAATACTGCGCGGAAACGCTTACCGCCCGGACCAAGTATATATCGGATCGGTTCATATACTGAATATGGTTTCTTACCGATAATGAAAGATGTTAAACTCTGTTCTACCTGAATCTTATATTTATTATATACTTGATCAAAATTGGGTGATGCTTGATAATTCTGGTTCATATTTTATAATAAGAAAACGTGGTATGAAAATCAAGGAAACGTGTCAATTTGACGGAACTTTTAAAATTTCACACATTAGTACGTGTAGAAATCCTGCATTGAAATTATAAAGATGATGGAGGGATTCCCGAAAAGTTCTACTGCGCAGGAAAAAAATGAACTCCCCTCTTATTTCTTTCCTTTCTTGCTAACACGCTCGTAAATCAAACGCGCACCCTCAAGAACAAGGTTGGGTTCGATGTACTTTATTTCGTTGCTCATTTCTGCAATAACGTTTGTGTAACCTCCGGTTGCAACAACAGCCGCATACTTACCAGCGACTCGCCTGAGCCGACGCACCATCCCCTCAAATGCATCGACCGCACCATACATGACGCCCGACTGCATCGCCGTTATGGTGTTCTTACCAACAATCGATTCCGGGAATTGCAACTCGGCTTTAGGAAGTTTTACTGCTCGTTTGAACAATTCCACTGCTGCCGTTTCAATGCCGGGTGCGATTACACCGCCTAAATATTCACCTTTACCTGAAATGACATCGTATGTCGTTGCCGTTCCAAAATCGACGATAATCAGCGGACCACCAAATTTCTTTAACGCCGCAACAACACCACAAATTCTATCTGCCCCAAGCTTAGATGGATCATCATATGGAAGAGTTATCCCTACATCAATTGTGCCTGAGATAATTAGTGGCGGTGTCTTCAAATATTTTTTTACCATCATTTGGAAAGCATCCGTAAGATGTGGAACAACGGAAGCAATTACAACACCTTGAATGTTATCGGTTGTAACTTTTGCCTGCTCACAAAAATGTTTCATGTGCAGCCACATCTCGTCTTCAGTCCTCGGGGTAGAACTTGTCAATCGCCTATCAAACAACAGTTTGCCTTTATGAAAAAACCCAAGAACGGTGTGTGTATTTCCTATATCAATTGCTAACAGCATAATGTAACATCTCCTGCGAGAATTTTTATCTCGCCATTTTTAGTTTGCATTAATAAACCGCCATCTTCATCAAGCCCGGTTGAAATTCCTTTCGTTAATTGTCCATTTTGATTAACCAAAATTTCTTTGCCAAAAATAGAGCAATATCGTTTCCAACCATCAAGAATATTTTTTAACAAACCCTTTTGAATATCACCATAAAGAATTTCTAAGCGCTCAAGGACGGCGGCAAGAACTTCAAACCGATTGAACTGTTTACCAGCATTAAGAGAAAGCGATGTTGCTGTTTGTTTTATCTCTTCCGGAAAAAACGTTTGATTCACGTTTATTCCGATCCCAATAATAACGCCTTCAAGAATGCCATTCATCAGAATTGCCTCTGACAATATCCCGCATAATTTTTTATCGCCAAGTAAAACATCATTGGGCCATTTGCATTGAGGAATTACATGCAATACATTCTGAATCGCTTGAGCAACAGCAAGCCCGGCATAAAGTGAAAGAACGCCGTTGCACTCATTTTTTATTCTTGGCTTAATGATCAGTGAGAAAGTAAGATTTTTACCTCTTTCCGAAAACCAAGCTCTATCTAATCTTCCCCGACCAGCAGTTTGTTCCTCTGCAATTACAATTGTTCCTTCGCTTACACCTTCGCGTGCCAATGCTTTCGCTTTTAGATTAGTTGAATCAATTAGATCGAAGGCGAAGATTTCGCTTCCAAAAATTTTTGTCCTAAGATAAGATTGAATTTCTTGATTATTCATTGCGTTTGATGGTAGTAAAATTGCATTAGAAAGTCAAGGATATAATTCTGCCATATTATCTTTCGTCTGCCAACACCCACAATTATCACTGCCATGCTGGCAGGCAATACGATGGAGACCTGATGATGTAAAAAATCGTATCCTGTAATTTCTTTTTTTACAGGGAGTTACAGTCATCGAAAATTTATGAGATTTGGCACACCTATTGAGGCATTATAAAATAATAAATTTACAAAATCCCATTTGGAAGGGGCTTTTCCATGGGATAAGTTTTCATATTTAATAGGAGTTTTTTAATATGGCTGGAAAAATTATTGGAATAGATTTAGGAACTACAAACTCAGTAGTCGCAGTGATGGAAGGAAAAGATCCTACTGTCATTGCAAACCCGGAGGGTTCACGAACAACACCATCCGTTGTTGGCTTCCCGAAAAGCGGCGAGCGATTAGTGGGACAAGCTGCAAAACGCCAGGCGGTGACCAACTCACAAAATACTGTATTCTCTATTAAGAGATTCATGGGGCGCTTTCAGAATGAAGTCACTGAAGAAATGAAACTTGTTCCGTATAAAGTTGTGCAAGGTGAAAATAACACGGCTCGTGTTCAAATAAGTGACCGTATTTATTCACCTCCTGAGATCAGTGCAATGATCCTTCAGAAGATGAGACAAACAGCTGAAGATTACCTCGGCACAAAAGTTACTGACGCTGTAATCACAGTCCCGGCATACTTCAACGATGCACAGCGCCAGGCAACAAAAGAAGCTGGTGAGATTGCCGGCCTCAACGTACGACGCATAATCAACGAACCAACCGCAGCCGCACTTGCCTACGGTTTAGATAAAAAACACAAAGACAGCAAGGTTGCTGTATTTGATCTCGGCGGGGGAACATTCGACATCTCAGTTCTTGAACTTGGCGAAGGTGTGTTTGAAGTAAAATCAACCAATGGTGATACACATCTTGGTGGCGATAATTTCGATCAGCGCGTACTCGATTATATTGCCGATGAGTTCAAGAAGCAGGAAGGAATAGATTTGCGAAAAGATCCGATGGCGCTTCAGCGCTTACGTGAAGCCGCAGAGAAAGCGAAAATGGAACTTTCGCAATTATTACAAACGGAAGTCAACCTGCCATTCATCACGGCAACCGCAGAAGGTCCTAAACATTTGAACTTGAATATCACGCGCGCAAAGTTTGAGCAGCTTGTTGAAGATCTCATTCAGCGTTGTGTTCCCCCGGTAGAGAAAGCATTAAAAGATGCAGGATTGAATCCCAACCAAATCGATGAAGTTATTCTTGTTGGCGGTATGACGCGAGTACCGCGCGTTCAGCAGCTCGTCAAAGATATCTTCGGAAAAGAAGGACATAAGGGTGTAAACCCCGATGAGGTGGTGGCGATTGGTGCTGCCATTCAAGGTGGTGTTTTGTCGGGTGACGTCACAGACGTTTTGCTGCTCGATGTTACACCGCTTACTCTTGGCATTGAAACTCTTGGCGGGGTAATGACACAGATGATTCAGGCAAATACCACTATTCCCACAAAGAAAAGTGAAATCTTCTCAACAGCATCCGATAGTCAACCTTCTGTTGAGATACACGTTTTACAAGGTGAGCGACCAATAGCAATAGATAACCGCACGCTTGGTAGATTCCATCTTGATGGAATTCCACCGGCTCCGCGCGGTATTCCTCAGATTGAAGTAACTTTCGACATCGATGCGAACGGCATGCTACATGTGGCTGCAAAGGATAAAGCAACGAGCAAAGAACAAAGCATTCGAATAACTTCTTCGAGCGGATTAAGCAAAGAAGAAGTTGAGAAGATGAAGACCGATGCGCAGGCGCATTCTACCGAAGATAAGAAACGCCGTGGGGAAGTCGATATCAAGAATCAGGCAGATAATCTTGTCTTCCAGACACGAAAACAAATGAAAGACCTAGGTGATAAGATTCCTGCCAACTTGAAACCGAAAGTTGAATCTGCAGCTGATGCACTCGATGCTGCTATAAAAACCGGCAATATTACTGATATCAAAGCGAAGATGGAAACACTCAACAGCGCCTGGAATGAAGCTTCGCAAGAAATGTATAAAGCGGCAACGGCAGGTCAGCCCGGCGCACAACAACCACCACCAGATGGACAAGCAGGTCCTGCCGACAACGGTAAGAAGAAAGATGATAAATCTGTAGAGGATGCATCGTTCGAAGTTGTTGATGATAAGGATAAATAATTTTACCCCCACCCCGTGTTCCGATGTCACCCTGAGCGAAGTCGAAGGGTCATCGGAACGGGGAGAGGGTCAGAGAGATTGTGCATATGACAAATGGTATTTGGCTTTTAATTATTCTCGTTCTTGTTGCGGCATTTTTGATATACGCCACAAAGAAACGCTGGATCTCGTGGAAAGGTGGAAGAGGTATCTCTTATCTTACCGCCTTCCATGATTTCCAAACGAAGGATAAACAAGAAGCAATTGAATACGTTATGGAAGAAAAAGCCGGAAAGAAAATGGAAGAGCAAGAGAGTGGAAAAGGAAACAAACCTAATATCAAAGATGCAACCCAAATATAAAATTACTCAAAACAGTTATAACGAGATCCAAAAGTATGATTGGATCAGGGATCACATTCGATTAGGATTAGTAGGAACTTCTGATCCTCGGGAAATGATCCGATTATTAGAGAAAGGCCGCTCTCCAAGCATACAAAAATTACTATGTTTGGTAAATATGTATGGTGAACAGAGCGATGATATTGGTAAGAGATTGCTAGAGTGTAAGGATCGCATGGCTTTCCCTGGGCGGCTTGCAGAAATGTACGTATTTGCTCATTTGAAAAAGAATTATGTTGGAAATGTGAACGCTATAAGAAGTATATACAATAAACACGTTCACGATATTGACATAGAAGTTGCTAATCAAAAACTAAAGTTAGAAATTTATACACCCTACGACTTTTACGCATATAAGGTATTTTATGATTTACTTTGGAGTCTTGTTGAAAACTTACCAGTCAACTTCAGATTTAGTCTGTCCATCACGACTAATACAAGCGATCCCTATTATCCAATCAATTTCCCAAAGGGCAAAAAAGTATACATTTGGTTCAATAATTTGGAAAATACTTTAATCAAATGGTTACAAAATGCTCATTTAAAAGATGTCTATATTGTTAAGAGTCCATGTAAAGGTTTAGAAGTACGTTTTGAACTAATCGATAAACTAAACAACTCAAATATTAATATTGTCTCTCTTAATCCATCTGGGATGTCAATAGATACTAAACTCCTCTTCGAACCAAGTGATGTTGTCAGTTCCATCAAGCAACAATGGGCTGGTAAAGTTAAATTAAAATTGGAAAAACTGCAGGCTGGTCCAACCGAGGACTATCTTATCCGAATATTGCTCTTAAATTTCTCTACGGCAGAGACAGGCGATTTTGGGTTTCTGAAGGAACAAAATTATTTCAGCAACATCGAAAGGATGATAAAAATACTTGCATCAAAGATTGAACCATATCCACCGTATGACGCTGTAATTCCTTGTGTATTGGGCTTGACGTGTGGATTTGCATCCCCAATTATCCTTTCTCAAAACATGGAGGATAAAATTGCGAGTTTGCTACCAATCGTTCACTTAAATGATCCTATTCGTGATGTTCCTTTATTAAATAGTGCGAATATCATCGTTATATCGAATGATTAATTATTAAGGGTACTAGATCAACTATGAACTTCCAAAAATTCACAATTAAATCTCAGGAAGCAGTCCAGAACGCACAGGAGATTGCGGCAAGTTACGGTAATCAATCTATCGAGCCGGAACATTTGCTCGCAGCGCTCGTGCAGGACAGCGAAGGCATCATCGTTCCCATCCTCCAAAAAATTGGAACGAATATTAATTACGTAAAAATTAAAGTCAATGAAGCGGTTGAGAAACTCCCAAAAGTATCGGGCGCCGGGGTTGGCAATCAATACATCGGACAAAATCTTGCACAGCTTTTCGATGTCGCACTAAAAGAAGCACAGTCACTCAAAGACGAATATGTCAGCACCGAGCATTTGCTGCTTGCGCTTGTATCCGGCAAATCAACAGCAGCGCAACTGCTTATTGGCCAAGGAGTTACGAAAGATCAAATTTACAAGGCGCTAAAAGATATCCGAGGCACACAGCGGGTGACAGACCAAACGCCTGAGGAAAAATATCAGTCACTTCAGCGTTTCGGTCGCGACTTGAATGAGCTTGCTCGCAAGGGCAAGCTTGATCCTGTTATCGGAAGGGATGAAGAAATCCGCCGCGTATTACAAGTGCTCTCTCGCCGCACGAAGAATAACCCTGTTTTAATCGGTGAACCGGGTGTTGGTAAGACTGCAATTGCTGAGGGAATTGCTCATCGTATAATCCAGGGTGATATTCCGGAAAATCTAAAAACGAAACGCATCATCGCCCTCGATATGGGTTCACTGGTTGCAGGTACAAGTTTCCGAGGTCAGTTTGAAGAGCGGCTTAAAGCCGTCTTGAAAGAAGTCACCGATTCTGAAGGCGAGATAATTCTTTTCATCGATGAGCTTCACACTCTTGTTGGTGCCGGCGCTGCACAAGGTGCCGTCGATGCAGCGAACATGCTGAAGCCGGCACTCTCAAAGGGCGAGCTTCGCGCAATCGGCGCAACAACAATCGATGAGTATCGCAAACATATCGAGAAAGACCCCGCGCTTGAACGTCGGTTCCAGCCGGTTCTGATCGATGAACCTACCGTCAACGACACAATTTCAATGTTGCGTGGACTCAAAGAACGGTATGAAGTTCATCACGGTGTTCGCATCACCGATGGCGCAATAGTTGCTGCCGCACAATTAAGCCACCGATACATCAGCGACCGATTCCTACCGGATAAAGCAATCGATCTTGTTGATGAAGCTGCTTCAAAACTTCGTATTGAGATCGATTCTCTTCCGGAAGAGTTAGACGAAATCGAGCGCCGTATAAAACAACTTGAAATCGAGCGTGAAGCAGTGAAGCGTGAAACAGATGAAGCAACTCAATCCCGTCTCGAATTAATCAGCAAAGAACTCGCCGAATTGAATCAGCAGCGAACCGAGCTTCGGGCACACTGGCAGAACGAGAAAGGGTTTATTCAATCCATCCGAAAGATGAAGGGGGAGATTGAGAAAGCAAAAACCGAAGCAGAACAAAATGAGCGCCAAGGTAATCTGGCAAAAGTCGCCGAGCTGCGGTATGGTGTGATTGCATCACTCGAGAAGCAGCTTAAAGAAGCCAGTGGAAAGCTCGCCGAAATCCAAAAACATAAGAAAATGCTTAAAGAAGAAGTTGACGCAGAAGATATCGCTGAGATCGTTTCGAGGTGGACGGGTATTCCGGTAAGCCGCATGTTGGAAAGTGAGCGAACAAAGCTGCTGCATCTTGAGGAACGCTTACACGAGCGTCTTGTCGATCAGGAAGAAGCTGTGCATGCTGTTGCTGATGCAATCCGCAGAAGCCGCGCAGGATTGCAAGACGAGAAAAAACCTGTTGGCTCATTTATCTTTTTAGGATCAACAGGTGTCGGCAAAACGGAGCTTGCCCGCGCGTTAGCCGAATTTCTCTTTAATGATGAAAACGCTCTCATCCGCATCGACATGAGTGAGTATATGGAGAAATTTTCTGTCTCGCGTCTTATCGGTGCACCGCCCGGATACGTCGGTTATGAAGAAGGGGGGCAGTTAACAGAAGCCATCCGACGGAAACCGTATTCGGTTGTTCTTTTTGATGAGATCGAGAAAGCGCATCCGGAAGTTTTCAACCTATTATTACAGGTTCTTGATGAAGGGCGTTTGACCGATGGCAAGGGTAAAACGGTGAACTTCAAAAACACGATTATTATTATGACATCGAACCTGGGTTCTCAGATGATTCAGGAGCGATTGGGCGGAGAAATAATCTCGAACAATGAATTGGAAAAAATCTATGGCGAGCTGCGAATTTCTTTATTTGATATGCTGAGGCAATCCATCCGTCCGGAATTCTTGAACCGAATTGATGAAATTATTCTCTTCAAACTCCTCAACAAAAATGATTTGCTGAGAATTCTCGACCTCCAACTGAGGCGTGTGCAATCAATGCTCGACCAGAAAAACATCAAGCTTGAATATACGGATGAAGCTAAAGAATGGCTCATCAAACTCGGTTATGATCCAACACTCGGTGCCCGACCGTTGAAGAGAATCATTCAAAAGTACATCGTCAACAAATTATCTGAAGAGTTGTTGGCTGGCTCGCTGGCTGAGGGAAACACAATTGAAGCCGCGCTTGACAGACGCGGCTTGATCCAGTTTGTTAAGAAAACGGTTGCTGAAGTTGTGCGATAGTATTTCATCGCAGTAGGGGGCAGAATTCGGTTCTGTCTCGTTTGCTTTTAAAACCAAATTGCTAATCCAACCTATTTTTTGTAATTTGCTGTTGATATTTATTAGATTTTGATACAATATGCTCTCGTTAATAATCCACGGTGGGGCTTGGGATATTCCTGATGCTGAAGTTGAAGCGCATCGTAATGGATGTCTTCATGCATTGAAAATTGGATGGAAAATTTTACATTCCGACGGTACAGCTATCGACGCGGTGGAACAAGCGGTTCGCACTATGGAAAATGATCCAACCTTTGATGCCGGTTACGGCTCTCATCTAAACTTACTTGGTCAAGTAGAATTAGACGCAAGCATCATGAGCGGCAAAACACTCAAGTGCGGAGCAGTCGTTGCTGTACACAGAATTCGGAACCCAATTACACTTGCCCGTTTAATAATGGCTGAGAGTGAACACATACTTTTCGTTGGTGAAGGCGCAGAACGGTATGCAAAAGAAAACGGTATTGAATTGTGCAAACCTGAGGAACTTAACACCAAGCGCGAGCTTGATCGATGGGTGGCACTTCAGCTTCGTAAAGACTATAAAACAAAAGATGCATTCAATAAGCGCAAAAGACCCTCGGATACGGTGGGTGCTGTTGCACTCGACAAAGATGGGAATATCTGTGCGGGAACGTCAACCGGCGGAACAATGAATAAATATCCGGGCAGAATAGGTGACTCGCCTCTTATCGGATGTGGAACGTATGCCGATAATGAAGTTGGAGGAGTTTCAACCACTGGCTGGGGCGAGGCAATGATTAAAGTTGTGATGGCAAAAACTGTTATCGATTTGATGGATGTAAACGGCGGCAACCCCCAAGAAGCAGCGACAAAAGGAATAGAAATTTTGCACCACAAAGTTGATGGATTCGGCGGAGTTGTTGTGATGAACAAGCACGGTAAATTGGGTTTTGCATATAATACACCTCGAATGGCTCTAGCTTATTTCAACGCTAGGATGTCGGAGCCATTTGTAGCAGTATGAATCCATCATCGCTCGTCGGTCACATCTTACAGCTCATGGAGCACATCGATGGTGAAAACAAATCTGCTGATCATCTTACCATGGAGTTCTTTCGAGCGAAAAAATACTTAGGATCGCATGATAGGCGATTTATTTCTGAAGCTGTTTTCGGAATGATTCGTAATCGCCGGCTCATCAAGACATTGGTTCAACAATTTATAAAAGATAATCCGGGTACAGCCGATCTCGAGGGACCTCATGTTCGTTATCTTTCGCTGTATGTTGCATATCTGGTCACACTTGATAATCATACGATGACTCCCCAAATTTTATGGAACACATATTTCCCAAAAATCAAAGTTGAGTGTTTCACCGATTGGATCCTTCGCCATAAGACTTTAGACTTTATTGGCAATGAGGAGATTGCTCGAATGGGAGTGAAGTATTCTTTTCCCGATTGGATGGTGAAGGAGTTGGTAGATCAGATTGGTACGGAGACAGAAACTCTATTGCAGATTTGCAATACACAATCGAACGTTTCACTTCGTGTTAATCTGTTGAAAACCACCCGCGAAGAATGCCAGAAACGGCTGCGCGAAGAAGGAATTGAGACGGAAGTTACAAAAATCTCCCCAGTCGGACTTATATCTCAGAAACGATTTCACTGCCAATCTTCAGCATCCTTCAATGATGGCTGGTATGAGATGCAAGATGAAGGAAGTCAGCTTATTTCTTTCATAGCAGATCCTCAGGCCGGTGAGACTGTAATTGATGCATGTGCCGGATCAGGAGGAAAATCGCTGCACATGGCTCAATTGATGAAAAATAGCGGCGAAATTATTGCTGTTGATGTAGATAAAAGCCGACTTGCGGAGCTTAGGAAGAGGGCTAAACGAGCGGAGGCAAACATCATTCGGATAGAACATCGCACTAACCTCGCCACGGATGATTTATCGGATAAAGTCGATCTTGTGCTTGTTGATGCGCCATGCAGCGGGGTCGGAACTGTTCGTCGCAACCCCTGGCAGAAGTGGAATATAACAGAATCTCTCGTCCAACACTATACAGAGAAACAAAAAAATATTCTTCAATTCAATTCGCAGTTTGTCAAATCAGGCGGTAAGCTTGTTTATGCAACATGCTCGCTATTCCGACAAGAGAACGAGGACATTGTAAAATCTTTCTTAACCTCACATCATGAATTCATTTTAACTTACCCTGAAAAGATTTTGGCAAGACTTAATCTTTCACTCAAAAACTCTACTATAACAATATATCCACATCATTATAACACCGATGGCTTTTTTATTGCGGTTATGAAGCGGGCTAACTAAAATTTTTGCATGTTCACGAATCAATTCGTAGATTTATTCTATTAACCGTAAAGGAATTAAAATTATGAAACATTCAACTGTGTTTATCCTGCTGTTTATTTTATCATCATGTACACCAAAAAACGATGTCGATCTTTATTCCGATGCAAAAGCTGCCGAGGGAAAGAAGGACTTTCAGAAAGCCGTTGAGTTGTACGAACAAATTGTTGATCGATTTTCAACTACTGCTTACGCTGAAACTTCACTTTTGCGTCTTTCAGTAATTTACAATAATGATCTGAAAGATTCACGGAAAGCAATTCATTCGTATCAGCGATATTATGCAATGTTTCCAACAAGTAAACAAGCACCGACGATGCTTTTTCTTTCCGGCTTCATTTACAATAACGATTTGCACCGGCTCGACAGCGCAAAGATCGTATATGAAACATTTCTTAAAAAGTATCCCGAACATGAGCTGGTAGCATCTGCCCGGTTTGAGCTGGAGACTCTAGGAAAAGATCCAAGCCAAACTTTGAATCCGCAAACCATAGCAGTGGATGATTCTAAAATTAAACCGGCCAAGAAAGCTCTGAAGAAGTGACGGATACACTTCAGGATTACCGCAAATATCTTAAGCCGGAAGTTGTTGCTACACTTGCAAACATCGAGCTGGTTGCGCGGCTCGTTGTCGAAGGTTTTATAACTGGCTTGCATAAAAGTCCTTACCACGGCTTTAGTGTCGAATTCGCCGAGCATCGGCAGTATATGCCGGGAGATGAAATCAAACACATCGACTGGAAAATATACGGAAAGACAGACCGTTATTATATCAAGCAGTTCGAAGAAGAAACAAATTTAAAAGCGTACCTTATTCTTGATGCCAGCCGATCTATGTCTTACGCTTCCAACGGCAGGATTACAAAATTAGAATATGCTTCATACATCACTGCTGCGCTTGCACAATTGATGATACAGCAGCGTGACGCTGTTGGATTTACAATTTATGATGAGAATGTTCGGCTGCACATGCCGCCTCACGCAACAAAATTATACCTAAAAGAAATTCTCCGTCAACTTGAGTTACTGACAGCAAGCAATAAAACGGCGACAGCAAATTCGCTCCACACAATTGCTGAACGTATCAAACGCCGCGGGTTGGTTATTATCCTTAGTGATCTTTTTGATAAGCCCAACGAGGTAATGGCTGCCTTGCGTCATTTCCGTCACAAGAAGAATGAAGTTATCGTCATGCAAATTCTTGATCCGTTAGAACGAAGTTTTGCATTCGGACGCGATGCTGTTTTCAAAGACCTTGAAACGTTTGAAGAACTGATGACACAACCATGGCACATCCAGAAAGCTTACCAGCAGGAGATGAAAAAATTCCTCGATACATATAAAAAGGAATGCCGCGAGCATAATATAGATTATGTTTTGCTCGATACATCAACACCTTTTGATGTTGCATTATTTGAATACTTGCACAAACGCCAGCGAATGGGATAATTCCCAAATCGCTTTTGCATTTCTCTCCACCATTTAATACTTTGATTTAATCATTAACCAGTTTTTCTCTCAACCGTTTGGAACAAGATAATCTCATAGTTAAGGGTGCGCGAGTACACAATCTAAAAAACATCGATGTGGAAATGCCGCGCAATAAACTTATTGTCATTACCGGTCTTTCCGGTTCCGGCAAATCATCGCTTGCCTTCGATACAATCTACGCCGAAGGTCAGCGGCGTTACGTGGAATCTCTCTCGGCATACGCACGGCAATTCCTTGGTCTCATGGAACGACCCGATGTTGATTATATTGAGGGCTTGAGTCCTGCGATTTCCATTGAACAGAAAACCGTATCTCACAACCCGCGGTCAACGGTTGGAACGGTGACCGAAATTTACGATTACCTCCGTTTGCTTTTCGCTCGCGTCGGTGTTCAACACTGTTACAAATGCGGGAAAATTGTTCGCAAGCAGTCCGTAGATCAAATCATAGATGCTGTAATGGCACTCCCGAAAGATTCCAAAATTCAAATCCTGGCACCAATAATCCGGGGACGCAAAGGTCATTATCGGGAATTGTTTGAGGAGACTTTGAAAGATGGATTTCTTCGTGTACGTGTTGATGGTGAGGTGAAAGAAATCCGGAAAGGTATGCAGCTTAGCAGATACAAGGTGCACAACATCGAGGTTGTTGTTGATCGCTTGACCGTTCAGCCCGACATACGATCGCGCATCGCCGACTCGGTGGAGATCGCACTTCAGATGGGCTCTGGGCTTGTTGTTGTAAACACCAACGGTAACGATCATCTCTTCAGTCAGCATCTTGCCTGTCTTGATTGCGGCATAAGTTATGATGACCCGGCACCAAATTCATTTTCTTTTAATACACCGTACGGTGCTTGTCCTGCTTGCGGTGGACTTGGAGAAATGCGAGAATTTGATGTGGATCTAATCATTCCCGATCCTGAACATACAATCAATACCGAAGGCATCTCACCGCTTGGAAAGCAGCGCGAAACCTGGCTCTGGAGTCAGGTGAAAGCGGTTACACAAAAATACAACATCGATACAAATGCACCTATCAAGAAATTACCAAAAAATACTATTGACTTATTGCTCAACGGTGCCGGCGACGAGAAATTTGAAATTACTTATACACATCCATCCGGACGAACGGTCACTTACAAGCAGCGGTTCAGCGGTATTTTGAAAACACTTCAGCATTATTATGATGAATCTTCCTCGGATGGTGTTCGCAAGTGGATCGAATCGTTTATGAATACTACACCTTGCCGGGAATGCAAAGGTGGACGCTTAAGGAAAGAGAGTCTTGCTGTAAAACTAATTGATGCTGGAACAAAAACGTTCTTCAATATTCACGATATTGTAAAGCTTTCAATCCGTGATGCACGGGCATTTTTTTCTACAATAAAATTAACGAAACGTCAACTCGAAATAGCACATCAAATTCTCAAAGAGATAAACGATCGTTTGCAATTTCTCTTAAATGTCGGCTTGGATTACCTTACACTTGATCGTTCTGCGCGAACGCTTGCCGGCGGTGAAGCTCAGCGCATCCGCCTTGCAACACAAATCGGTTCTCAATTAGTCGGTGTGCTTTACATCCTTGATGAGCCGAGCATCGGCCTCCATGCGCGGGATAACATCAAACTCATTAACAGCTTGAAAGAGCTTCGTAACCTGGGAAACACGGTGATTGTTGTTGAGCATGATAAGGAGATGATTCACAGCGCAGACTTCGTTGTTGATTTGGGTCCCGGTGCGGGTGAGCATGGCGGTTATGTAGTAACATTCGGAAAACCAGAGCAACTCAAAATGAAAAATTTTGATGTTAAGATCCCGGGAAACGGTCGTGGCGCAATTTCTTACACGGGTTTATATCTAAAAGGAAAAGAGAGAATCGAAGTCCCTCATAAACGTCGCGATGGGAACGGAAAACATCTCCGTTTGAAGTCGTGCTCAGGTAATAATTTAAAATCTATAACTGTCGACATTCCCCTCGGAAAATTTGTTTGCGTCACCGGTGTGAGCGGCTCGGGAAAATCAACACTCATTTCCGAAACATTGTACCGTATCCTTGCTCGTGAATTTTATAACTCGCGCGATGTTCCGCTTCCTTACAAATCGGTAGAAGGATTGGAGTATATCGACAAGGTGATCGATATCGATCAATCGCCGATTGGAAGAACACCCCGCTCCAATCCGGCAACGTACACGGGCTTGTTTACACTCATTCGTGATCTTTATGTTCAATTATCAGAATCCAAGATGCGGGGATATAAAGTCGGTAGATTTAGTTTTAATGTGAGGGGTGGAAGATGCGACGGATGTGAAGGAGATGGTGTCAGAAAAATTGAAATGAACTTTCTTCCCGATGTGTATGTGCTTTGTGAAGTCTGTAAGGGAAAACGCTATAATCGCGAGACGCTCGAAATTCTATATAAGGGAAAATCGATTGCCGATGTGCTTTCAATGAGTGTTGAAGAAGCGCTAGAATTTTTTAAAGACATTCCAAAAATTCAGAGAAAACTTGCAACGTTGTTTGATGTTGGGCTTGGATACATCCGACTCGGACAACAAGCAACCACACTATCGGGTGGAGAAGCGCAGCGAGTGAAGCTTTCTACCGAGCTTTCGAAGATCGGCACGGGAAAAACCTTTTACATTCTCGACGAACCGACTACCGGATTGCACTTTGAAGATATTCGCATGTTACTTTCCGTTCTCAACAAACTTGTGAACATGGGAAACAGTGTCCTTGTGATCGAGCATAACATGGATGTCATCAAAACCGCTGATTGGATTATCGACTTAGGTCCTGAAGGCGGAGACGAGGGGGGAA
>CAYGZC010000319.1:0-2054 GCA_964354225.1 uncultured Chlorobiaceae bacterium
AAGGAAGAATTTGAAAAATGGGTTTCCACATTACCCGACGCTGAGAAAAGCAAAGCAACCGGTTTCTTCTACACAATCCACGCCGAAGAGGATGGTATGTTCAAGAACGTTCCTTACAGCGAAGAGTACAAAGATTTACTCACGCCTGCCGCAAAACTTTTAAAGGAAGCCGCGGAACTAACTAGCAATGCCACATTGAAGAACTTCCTCACCAAACGTGCGGATGCTTTCCTTAGTAATGATTATTATGACAGCGACGTAGCTTGGATGGAATTGGATAGTCCTATCGAACCGACAATCGGTCCGTACGAAGTGTACATGGATGAATTATTTAATTACAAAGCCGCATTTGAAGCGTTCATTACTCTGCGTATCGATGCTGAGACAAAGAAACTTGAAAAGTTCTCTTCATACTTGCAAGAGATCGAAAACAATCTGCCAATCGATCCCAAGTATCGCAATCCTAAATTGGGAGAATCCTCACCTATTCGCGTTGTGGATTTGATTGTTACGGGCGGTGAGTGCCGAGCGGGAGTTCAAACAGCGGCGTTCAATCTTCCCAACGATGAAAAAGTTACGGCAGAAAAAGGAAGCAAGCGCGTGATGTTGAAGAACGTTCAGGAAGCGAAGTTTAACAAGGCACTAATTCCCATTTCGAAAGTTGCCATGGATAAAGAACAGCAAAAGCTTATTTCATTCGAGCAGTTCTTCACGCACATTCTCGCTCATGAGCTGATGCACGGACTTGGTCCACAAAATATTACGGTGGATGGAAAACAAACGACAGTTCGACAAATGCTAAAAGAACTGAATTCGGCATTCGAAGAAGCCAAAGCCGACATTTCGGGATTATTCATGTTACAATATCTAATCGATAAGGGTGAACTTGAAAAGTCATTTGAGAAAAAGATGTATGCGACGTACCTTGCAGGTGCATTCCGCTCCATTCGATTCGGCATCAGAGAAGCTCACGGAAAAGGTATGGCATTGCAGTTCAACTATCTGCTTGATGAAGGAGCGTTTAACTACGACGAGAAAACAAACAGGTTCAGCGTGAACTATGAGAAGATTAAGGATGGAATGAAAAAATTAACCGGCGAGATCATGTCCATTCAGACAGAAGGAAGCTACGATAAAGCGAAATCAATGCTCGACAAGTATGCTGTGATGAATCCTTCAATGCAAAAGATTCTCGATAAGCTGACAGATGTTCCGGTTGACATCGCACCGCATTATCCTATGGCTGAAAAATGAATCCTTGGTACAAAGAATTATTCGAAAACTATGCCCGAACGTACGACAAAGAGCCGTTCACTCAGGGTACAATCGGTGAAGTCGATTTTATCGAGAAAGAGTTAAATTTCGATAAATCAAAAATCATTCTCGATATCGGCTGCGGCACTGGCAGACACTCCATCGAATTAACGAAGCGAGGATATAAAGTTACCGGTGTAGATTTATCGGAATCTCAGCTTCAAAGAGCGAGAGAGAAGGCGAAAGAAAACGGTGTGGAAGTTAAATTCATTCGTGAAGATGCAAGGGATTTAACTTTCAAGAATGAATTCGATCTGGTCATGCTGATTTGCGAGGGTGCATTTCCGCTCATGGAAACCGATGAGATGAATTTTAAAATATTAGAAAATGCTTCCAAAGCTTTGAAGACAAATGGAAAACTGATTCTCACTACGCTCAGCGCACTCTATCCCCTTTATCATTCAGTAAAGGATTTTATAAACTCTGGCAGTGGGGATGGAACAACCTTGACTAATTCATTCAACTTCATAACATTTCGCGATACGTCGACCGTCGAAGTAACGGATGATGCGGGCAAGAAAAAAACTCTTTCCTGCAACGAGCGGTATTATACACCATCGGAGATTTCATGGTATTTAAAGTCACTGCACTTTAAAACTATCGACATTTATGGATGTGAGCTTGGTGCATTCAGCCGTTCGAAACAATTGACGACTGACAATTTTGAGATGTTGGTTATAGCAGTGAAATAAAATTTCCAACATGCTCGATTCGATCTGGTTTTTACCTTTACTCTTTGC
>CAYGZC010000320.1:0-3303 GCA_964354225.1 uncultured Chlorobiaceae bacterium
AACATGCTCAGCGGTGATGATGATGAAAAGAATTGCATTCTCACTGTTCACGCCGGCGCTGGTGGAACCGAAGCGCAGGATTGGACTGAGATGCTTCTGCGGATGTATCTCCGCTGGTGCGAGCGGAAAAAATTCAAAACGTTTCTGCTAGATGAGTTAGTCGGTGAGGGAGCCGGATTGAAGAGTGCCACAATCGAAGTGCAGGGACAATTCGCTTATGGATATCTCAAAGCCGAGAGCGGTGTTCATCGCCTTGTGCGTATTTCTCCATTCGATTCGAATGCCCGTCGGCATACATCATTCGCATCCCTTTTTGTTTATCCGGAAATTGAAGATGATGTTGAAATTGAAATAAACCCTGCTGATATTGAAGTTGATACATATCGTGCAGGCGGCAAGGGCGGGCAAAACGTGAATAAAGTTGAAACTGCCGTGCGTATCAAACATATCCCATCGGGAGTTGTTGTTGCGTGTCAGCAAGAACGCTCACAATTCCAGAACAAAGAACGCGCGTTAAAGATGTTGAAATCACGGCTTTATCAACTGAGGAAAGAAGAAGAAGAAGCGCGGCTTGCAACAATCGAAAGCACAAAAAAGAAAATCGAGTGGGGAAGTCAGATTCGCTCTTACGTTTTCCATCCGTACAATATGGTGAAAGATCACCGCACGGATTTTGAGACAAGCAACACACAGGCAGTTATGGATGGTGATATCGATGAGTTCATCAAAGCATTTTTAATGGAGTATGGAAAACAAAGCCACTAACAAGGCAAAAGTCAAAATCCAAAAGTAAAAAATTATTTATTATTAAACTCATAACTAATAACTTGTCACCTTCCTGGTTTATTGCAAAACGATATTTACAAACGCAGCGGCGAAGCGGGTTCCTTTCTTTTATAACTACGATAGCTATACTCGGAGTCATGCTTGGAACTGCTGCTCTCATAATTACGCTTTCAGTGCTTGATGGATTCGAGCGAGAGATCAAAGAAAAAGTCATCAGCTTTACTTCTCATATCGAGGTTCGTGGATTCCAGAACAAACCGCTTTCCAATTATCGGCAGTCCTTAGAGCGAGTGAAGAAAGAAATCACCGGTGTGAAAGCGATCTCACCCTTTGCGGCACGCGAAGGAATGATTCGTTCGAAAGATGCTGTCGACGGAATCTATTTAAAGGGAATCGATCCATCAATTGATGTGTTGACATCACGCCAGCACATCGTTGCCGGAAAATTTATTGCTTCTGTACCGGACGAGTTACCGCAAATCGTTATAGGGAAAAAACTTGCCAACCGCTTGAATGTTGAAGTCGGAGGTAAACTTGTTATATTTGCTCTTTCTTCCGATAATGGTTTGCAGCCGCGAGCAATGCAGTTTCAGCTTGTTGGAATTTACGAATCTGGTATGGCCGAGTTCGATGACATCTATGCATATACAAAAATCCAAGATGCACAAAAACTTTTCCAAATGGGGGATAAAGTTTCGGGTTACGATGTGTTAGTCAACGACATAAATACAGTCGATATGGTTGCGGAACAAATTCAAAGTATGCTCGGCTATCCTCATTATGCTCGAACGGTTTTTCAGCTCTACCGCAATTTGTTTTCGTGGGTCGAGTTACAGAAAAAGATGTCTCCGATTCTTTTAAGCTTGATCATCATAGTTGCGACAATTAATATCATCGGAACTTTATTGATGTTCGTTCTTGAAAAAACTCATGCGATCGGAATTCTTAAATCATTGGGTGCGGGTACCAAACTAATCCAGCGAATATTCCGGATACAAGGACTTGCGATTTCACTTGTTGGTATCGGACTCGGAAATATTCTGGCGTATGTCTTATGCTACCTTCAGCTTGAATTTAAAATAATTTCACTACCTTCCGATATTTACTACATGGATGCAGCACCGATTCTGCTGTTGCCGCAGAACTTCATACTTGTTACAGTTGTTGCATTCGTACTTTGTATGTTAACAACCATTCTTCCCGCGAAAGCTGCGGCAAAATTAGATCCAGTAACCGCATTGAGGTTTGGATAGAAAATGAATACTGTAGAATTATTCATAGCGCGGCGTTATCTGAGATCGAAACGTAAGATTCGCTTCATCAATGTCATCGGGTATATCTCAATTGCCGGGATAACTGCCGGAGTTGCAGCACTCTTGATCGCGCTTTCGGTTTTTAACGGTTTCAGCGGTGTTGTAACTGCAGTGCTTGTTGGATTTGATCCCCACATCCGCATCGAGAAGAAAGGTGGTATATCGGCGTCAGAGTTTAAAACGATTGAAAATATAATAAAGCAGAATTCAGACATACGGGCATACTCTCCATTCGTTTCCGGAAAAGCAATGCTCACTTCGGGTTCGTTGAATAAAGTTGTTTTTATCCGCGGAGTTGATGAGAAAAGCGTAGCTGAAGTTTCCGGTTTGAAAGATAAAATTGTCCTCGGTTCACTGAACTTTGGTGATGCCAAGCCGACTCAGGGAATTGTTATCGGCCTTACTCTTGCAGATCGGCTTGCCTCCGTTCTTGGTAATGATATCACGATCTACACTCCAAATTCGGTTCAGTCAGCCCTCAGCGGGATCGGCGTGCCGCAAGGGACAAAGTTTCAAGTTACCGGTATTTACGAATCTAATAACAAAGATTATGATGCAAACTATGCTTATCTTTCGTTGCCGGTCGCTCAAGAGATGTTTAATCTTGAAAATAAATATAATGGGATTGAGATACGACTACATGACTTCAACAAATCATCTGACGTTAAAAATAAATTGTTAAAGCAGCTATCCGATAGTTATTCAGTTTCAACCTGGTACGATCTCCACCAGAGTTTGTATTCGGTGATGAAGATCGAAAGATGGTCGGCGTACATTCTTTTGAGCTTGATAATACTTGTTGCCACTTTCAATATGCTTGGCTCGCTTACAATGGGTGTGATCGAGAAACAACGGGATATCAGTGTGCTGAAATCATTGGGCATGACTTCGAGGAATATTATTCGTTTGTTTATGGTCGAAGGTTTGATTATTGGAATTATCGGTACGGTCTTAGGAGTTGTGATTGGATTAGTGGTTCTTTACTTGCAAGCTCATTATCAGATTTTCCCTTTAGATACGACGATTTATATAATACCGGCGATACCTATTGAAATAAGATGGGCAGATTTTATTTCAATTACTTTAGCGTCGCTCGGACTTTCATTTTTAGCGGCATATTATCCGGCACGCCGCGCCGCCTCTACTTTACCGGCAGAAGGGCTTCGGTGGGAATAGTATGACAAAATCCATATTACGTTGTACA
>CAYGZC010000321.1:0-5684 GCA_964354225.1 uncultured Chlorobiaceae bacterium
GCTGATGCATTTTCCAGTTTACCTTGCGCACGTGCAAGCGCTCCAAGAGCATAAAATGCTTTACTCGCATATGCTCCTTTTCTATCGTTAAGGAGATATTGATTGTAATAATGAACGGCTTTCTGACGTTCACCTTTTTTATCATACCCAACTGCGATGTGATGATAGAGATTCACGTCGATTTCTTTTTGAACAGGCGAAGATCGCTGCTCGTACAGCATATCAGTATAAATTTGAATTGCCTGATCATATTCATTGTTCGCAATGTATAATTCGGGAAGAAGGGATATTGCTTTTTCGGCAAATGATGAATAGAAAAACTCGCTTGTTATCCTTTTCAATAGGGCGATTGCTTCAGCATAGTTGTTATTTTGTCGGTGAAGGTCAGCTAAATTCCAGATTGCATTTAGCGTGGATGGATCTTTTGCCGGAAATGAGACTGCTTTCTGCCAAACAATCGCTGCTGAGTCGCGTTGTTTCAATGATAGGTAAATATTCCCTTGTTCCCAAAGTGTGTTTGACCCTAAAGGCGATTCCGGAAATTCTTTAGTTATTAATTCAAACCATGGGAGTGCATCGGATGGAGCTCCTGCATTTGTCGTTGCCCTTGCTAAATCGAAAAGGACTTTATCCCTCTGAGGTGAATTCGGATAACTGGAGAGAAATTCTCGAGCAAGTGAAATTATTTCTGTAGGATTTTTCTGCTGAGATTTTAATTGGTAACTGAAATATGCGGCATCTTCGCTCCGTTTGCTTTTCGGAAATTGTTTGAGGAACGCATCGTAGTCGGTAATTGCCTTGTTTGCTAAGTCGGGATTTATTTCAGATTGGAGGTGATACGCTCTTGCGCGGGAATAAAAAGCATCAATGAGGTCATCATCACTTAAACCTCCATCTATGGCATTACTAAATTGCTTGGCTGCGGATTCGTAATCTTTGAGATCGTTAAAATAAATTGCACCAAGTTTAAACGAAAGCTCGGCTTTAGATTTTTCCGTTAAAACTTCACCCATCAATCGTGCGAGTTTCTCGATTCCGGCATCACGATCTTTTATTTTATGATGTTTTATGAATTCAACTTTTTGTTTGATATTCTCGAATTGATCACATGCCGAATATTGCGATAGAAGATCTGTGTACGTTTTTGAGGCACCTTCGTAATCGCCGATATTTTCTTGACAACGTGCGATTCCAACTATTGCATCCACAATCTGAAATGATTGTGTATATCTTTGGCTAACCTGATCGTAAATGTTTATCGCCTTACGGTAGTCCTGCGGTTTATCTTCGTAAAGATGAGCCAACTTAAGCATGATTGTAGGAGTGCTGGGATTTTCAGCATAGCTATCGATGAAGTTAGATAGATAGCGAACAGCATCTGTAAACTGACTTAAGCCGATAGAAGCATCGGCTGCGAGAAGTAGTGCATGTGCTTTAAACTGCGAGTTGTGAATTGCGAGCAGTTTCTTGGCGTATTGAAGTGTATACTTGTTGTCCTCATTCGAGAGAGCCGCCCGACCAGCTTCGAGGAGTGTACGATCAGTGAGAGAACTTTTCGGGAATTTGGATATAAGCTTGTCAAATGATTTTTGAGCGTTGCTGTACTCTTTTTGATTTGCGTACGCTCGTCCAGTCTCAAAGATCGCTTCTGCTTGCAGTGAATCGTCAGCCGCGTCTTCCGATGATACTTTTTTGAAATATTCGATTGCTGCATCAAAGTTGTGCGTACCCATCGCAAGTTTACCCAACTCGAACATTGCAGCAATTGCCGCCGATGTTTTTTTGTAGTTTGTAGTTACCAATTTGAATGTTGCCTCAGCATCATCGAATAAACTCATCATTACCTGTAGTTTGCCGATGGAAAAAAACGCACTCGCTTTTACCGTGGCTGGTGCATCGCTCTCGGCAACACGTCGGGCTTCGCGCTCCGCCAGTTCAGTTTGGCCTTCTTCGGCATACATCTCACCGATAGCAAGTCGCGCAGGTAACACACTTGTGCTTGATGGATATTCCTGAACGATCGTGCGGAAATTCTTCTTTGCATTTTCTCGGTCACCAATCCGGCGGTAAAGTTGACCCGCTTTCAGCAGTGCCTCAGGTACAAACTGACTTTTTGGGTGGAATACTTTCACGCGCTCATAAGCTGAAGCTGCTTCTCGTTCATTATTTAAAGCAAGGAATGCATCACCTACATTCAACCATGCCTCCGGCGCTTTAGGATGTTCTACATATGCGAGTGCAAAATTCTGAAATGTTATCCGTGCTTCATCATACCGTTTAAGTTTCATCTGTGTGTTACCAAGATAGAATCTAGCTTCAATTCCGTTTGAGGTGTTTGGATAAGCATTGATGAAATTTTTCAACTGCTCGACTGCTAAATCGTACATACCGTCGTTATACAAGCCAACTGCGAGCTTGAATTCTGAATTATCTTTTTCTTGAGCGGAGAGCGGAGAGTTTAGAGCTAAGAGCAAAGAGCCAATAGTGCATATGATAAGCAGTAAGCGAAGGTGTGGATAAATTAAATTGTTTTGAGTTTTGAGTTTTAAGTTTTGAGTTGTATTTTCTTTTTTAATATCCATAAGGTGATATTCCATAGTCTAAAATCCACAATCCCTGCCCGCTGCTTCGCTTCGGCAGGCGGACGCAATCTAAAATCCATAAAAGATAGTTTAATTTTGGGAGTTGTGCAAACGGAGGGAAAACAGAAGCGGCGATTTTGGAGTTTTTCGTTTGAAGTCAGATTGTCTGATATTTTTTCAGATGGCATTAGTGTACATACTGATAAAAGGCAGGTAGTATAAAGTAAAAAATGGTGTGGACATCAATTCACGAGATTAAGGATATCTGATCTCCGAATTTTTTGTAAAAACCACATTGAAAAGCACTTCGAAGTATTGGTCAAGAAATAGCTGAATTACTTTATGATTCTCTTTCATGATTTTAGCCCACTCAATTCTTGATTTTCTAAATTGAAACTTAAAGTAATTAGTGAATCCGTATTTAGCTCCTCGCGAAGACAGACCTTCTAGGGCAGTGAGCTTTTTGATGGTTTGGTCTGAGTATCGAGATACATGGACGTGTGATCCTCGCGTGAGGTTTATATCGTTAAACGTTTTCGATACAGATTTGCTAATTGGTTCGAATAGTTTTTGTATTTCTGTTTTCTGGCACTCATTCGATAGGCTCGCTGTAGAACTTTTAGATAAGCGTCGAGTCGCTCTTTCAAGATGTACATCTCATTTAAATATCCTTCGATCACAAATCGAAGGTAACTCACTCTAGAAACTTTTGATTCAGGAAAGGGTACTCGCTTAATATAGATTTCACAGTTTTTCAAACTATCAAATGAATCGCTGATTTCTGTAAATCCATTGAAAACCTTCAGGATAAAAAGTTCCTCTTTTCTCGGATTTGTTTCTATATGGGACGGTCCAGGTAAATCAAAGAGTTGACTCTGTAAAACGGAATTGAGTTCAGTATAGTGTTCCTCGATTGAGAGTCTAACAATGTTTACGATCTTGTCTGAGATCGCCGATTGAAACTGTTTAAAGCCGTTCATGGTTGTCCATTGAATTAGTCCATAATTGCAACTATTAAATCCAAATTTGGGATTCTCTTCATGATTTATATTCGTTGGCAATACGAGTTGTTTCGATATCGATATCTTGATTAAATAGAATGAACTCGATGATTACACCATTTTCTTTTGCAAGCATATTCTTTAATTCGTCGCGTGTTATTGTTTCGAGATATCCTGCCGTACCACCGAAATGGTCAATCGGTTCGAAATGTTGCAGACCTTGATACTCAATAGCTAACTTATAATTCGGAATGTAAGCATCGAACCGAAGACCTTGAAGCCATTGTGGTGAATATTGAGTAATTACCTCATAAGGTGCAAATTTATCACGTAATTGACGAACCATTTCTGCCTCTCTAATCCAACCCTGACCCCTCAATGGGAGATTGGCATCAATCCTAGCATCTGTTTCAGCTGCATAGATAATTTCCTTAATCGATTCAGAGACCTCATTACGATCATATAAGCCAGCCCAGTGGCCACTAAGGATAATATCACGATAAAAAGAAATAATATCTGTACCGTGTTGTTTTTTCAAATTCAAACAATTTTTGATCTATATGGTATATTAGAGAATCCCTGTGGGATAATAAAATAATCGGATGAACAAGTCCTTTAACCATAGTTTCACAGATTATTGATCCTTCAAGTTTCTTATTTTGCGTTGCGAGATCTTTAATGACTGAATATGCTGTCGGGCCTGATTTTGGGAATTCCACCTCTATTCCCTCATTAATTTTTTCAATAATTTGTTTGTATTCTGTAGAAACCAATTCTGTTGTTGATTGAACGTTTCTATAGAGTGGTTTTGGTATGAGGTGTTGCCGCAATCTCTCTATAATTTTTGTTTGTAATAATCCCTTTGAAGTTAAGCGTATTGCCTCAAGACCACCAATTTTAAATTGCAATATTAATGCGCATTTTGGAAACTTAATTTTAAAGATATCCCAATCATTTTCTGTTGCAAAATTATTAAAAGCGGATACTGCTGAAATTGTTAATATCCGCGCATCATTCTTAGCGACATGGCCGGGGTTTTGTTCATTAATTGTTGGTTCATAATACATGAGAACATCTTCAAAACGATTGAGTAAAAAACTGCACTTCCATAATCTTAGGTTATTTTTAAACCTACCATGTGCATGAAATTGTTCATAAATATGTAGTGCTTCAACATAACGACCATCAGTCAGATAGAAATCACCAGCACGAAATCCGTCACCAATATTGATTAACTCATGAATTGCTTCCTCGTTCTTATCTAAAATGAAGTCGAGTTCCGCGATATCTCTTCTAAGTCGCCGATGTAGATCGTCGTAATTTGTTATTTTCTGTTTTGCTATTTAAAATGCGGTTTTTAAAAGTAACCTTCCTAAATGGAGCTTTCCTTCAATGCTCACTGCGTGCAGAGCATAACTTCTGAGTAGTTGAACTATCGAGACTGGGTCATTCATCTATAATAAGTAGACGTCATTATTATGTGAATTTACAAGAACAAATAATGTTCTTTTTGAATTTAATCCTCGGAAGTATTTTTGGTAGATAATTACCTTCAAAATAAATTTTATTAAATGTCGTCGTTTTCATATGATTACATTATTTTGTTGTAATAATACTCGAAAAGCTCTTCATCATACCAACACTCCCTATTAATTTATTAATTAGAATTTTAATATTTGAGTCGTTTGTACTTTGAGAACCTTTTAGATTAATACAAAAACATCGGTCTGTCAAGAACGTGTAGAACCTTAGATCGTTATTTCGCGATGTCGTATAGCTCATCCACATCATTATGCTTCCTGCTATCGGTTGTTGAATCCGAATATCTTCATGGGCATAATTCTACTTTGAATCAGAAAAATTTAAAGCAATCTCTCGGACTTTCCGTAAATCTAATTTCCCGGTACCAAGGTAAGGTAGTGTCTCTACTCGGAAGAACTGCTTTGGCTTCCACAAGTTAGGAATGTCGGCTTTTGTAAGTTTATCAAGACATAGTTGCAGCTTATCTTCGGGAAGTGTGTGAAGTGCAATAAGGTGTTCTCCTTTAGATTCATCAGGCACACCTGTAACTGCGAAGGTTTGTTCGGTAACGTCTGCCAGT
>CAYGZC010000322.1:0-9299 GCA_964354225.1 uncultured Chlorobiaceae bacterium
GAGATGGAGCCGGGCAGGTACGACGAAATGAGATGGGACGGAATTGACGGACAAGGATTAACAGCGCCGACGGGTATCTACTTTATCCGCATGGCTGCTGATGAGTTCTCAGCCGTTCAGAAAATTATGTTAATGAAGTAAGCATCAATAAAAGTATTTTCCGAGCCCAATCCGCTTAATCGGATTGGGCTTTTTATTTGCATTCCAGAAATATTTTGGATAGTTTATTATTAAAGAGTTATGCAAATCGGCAATCTGAAAATACCACTCGCAATCATACTCGCTCCGATGGAAGACGTGACGGATATATCCTTCCGGCTTATCTGTAAAGGCCTTTGTGCCGACCTGATGTTCACCGAGTTTGTCAATTCCGAAGGACTCATCCGTAATTCTGAAAAAACAAAGTTAAAGATGTTCTTCCTTCCCGAAGAACGACCCATCGGAATTCAAATTTACGGCAACCTCGAAACATCTATGGAGAGAGCTGCACAGATGGCTGAGGAACTGCAACCTGATCTGATCGATATCAACGCGGGCTGCTGGGTACGGAAAGTTGTAGGACGGGGTGCGGGCGCTGGACTACTTAGAGAACCTGCAACTATGCGACAAATCATTTCGTCGGTTGTTAAAGCTGTTAAACTTCCAGTGACAGTGAAAACTCGGCTTGGTTGGGATGATAAATCAATTCAGATTGTGGATGTTGCCAAGATGGTTGAGGATGCAGGTGCACAAGCACTAACTATCCACTGTCGAACAAGAGCTCAAGGACAAAAAGGTTCACCCGATTATTCATTAATTCCAAAAGTAAAGGAAGCTGTTAAAATTCCGATCATCGTCAATGGGGGAATCGAGTCTGCCGAAATTGCGAAGAACGTTTTCGATACCACTGGCTGTGATGGTGTCATGGTTGCACGAGGTGCTATCCAAAATCCATTCATTTTTAGAGAAATCAAACATCATCTTTCAACTGGTAAGTTACTGCCCCCTTCTTCTTTATCTGAACGGATTCAACTTCTTATCGAATACCTCCAGCTCGCTGTTCACTATAAAGGTGAACGAAAAGCATGTTACGAAGTTCGAAAACATTACAGCGGATACCTCCGAGATTTTCCAGGTATATCAAAGTTGAGAACGGAATTGAATCAGTTGACTGCTCTCCAACCAATTCTCGATAAGCTCAACGAATTGCTCGAGCTTATACGACAAGAACAAGTAATGGTGTGATTTATTCACCTGTAGCCATTTGATAATCTTCAAGACATTGCTTAACTTTCTTCCGTCATGAACAAGAAAGAAGTTGCAGACATACTGGACGAAATTGGGACCCTCCTCGAACTTAAAGGAGTAAATCCTTTCAAATGCAGAGCATACCATAACGCATCCCGAATCATAACAGCACTCACACAAGATATAAAAGAACTCATCTCCACTGATACACTCAAGGACATCAAAGGTATTGGTGAAGGATTATCTGAAAAAATCAAAGAACTTGTTAATACAGGTAAGCTCAAGTACTACGATGATTTAAAAAAATCATTGCCTGCTGGATTATTGAACATGCTTCGAGTTCAAGGCCTCGGACCAAAGAAGGTGAAAGTATTATATGACAAACTCAATATTAAAAATCTTGACCAGCTTCGAGAAGCATCTTCCCAGCATAAGCTTGCCAAGCTTGATGGCTTCGGTGAAAAAACTGAAAAAAACATACTCAAAGGAATTGAGCTTCTTCAGAAGCAAATCAACAAACATCTCTACCCTGCGGCTAAAGATGCCTCTAATCGCATCTATAACTTAATAACCAAACAGAAAGGTATCATTAGATGTGAAGTTGCCGGTAGCATCCGCCGCCGGAAGGAAATCATCCGTGACATAGATATTCTAGTAAGCACCGATTCAAACGCTGTAAAGAAGATCATGGAGATATTTACATCGCACATTGATGTCGATAAAGTCATCTCCAAGGGTGATACAAAATCCAGTGTACTTTTGAAATCTGCAATCAACTGTGATCTCCGAGTTGTGAATGACGATGAGTTTGCTTTCGCCCTTGCATACTTCACCGGGAGTAAAGAGCACAACATCGAAATGCGAACCTTGGCGAAAAAGTTCGGCTGGAGCTTGAACGAATACGGATTCTCAGCGCTCGGTGCTGAAGAGAAACGAGGTAAAGCAAAACGAATCGTTCCGTGTAAAAATGAAAAAGATATTTACAAAGCACTTAAGCTTACCTACATCCCGCCAGAAATTCGAGAGAACACAGGTGAAATTGATGCTGCTTCAAAAGGAAACCTTCCTCATCTTATCGATGAAGATGATATTCGCGGCACGTTCCATTGCCACAGCAAATACAGCGACGGCTCGAATACCCTGCATGAATTAGCTGTTGCCTCACAGGAATTGGGATGGGAATACTTGGGCATCGCAGATCATAGCAAGTCGGCGGCTTATGCCGGTGGATTAAGTGAAGAAAAAGTGAAACTTCAGATCAAAGAAATCGAACAACTAAACAGTTCTTTCAAGAAAGTCCGATTACTCAGAGGAACTGAAGCAGATATATTGCCCGATGGAAGTTTAGATTGGAACGATGGAATGCTGGCGAGGTTTGATTATGTTATAGCAGCAATCCATAGCAAGTTTAAGATGACTGAAGCAGAGGCAACCAAACGCACTATTAAAGCACTCAAGAATAAATATGTTACGATGCTCGGTCATCCAACTGGTCGTTTGCTGCTTCAACGTGAAGGTTATCCTATAGATATGGTTGATGTCATAAATGCGGCGGCAGACTACGGAAAAATTATCGAGATTAATTCTCATCCACAACGGCTCGATCTTGACTGGCGGTTTTGCAAGTACGCAAAAGAAAAAGGTGTTAAGATTTGCATCAATCCCGACGCACACAGCCTCGATGGTCTAAGCGATGTCGCCTATGGTATTGGCATCGCACGAAAGGGTTGGTTGGAAAAAGAAGATGTTCTTAATACTAAGGACCTCAAGGAAATTCAAAAATATTTAAAGATTAAATAAAAATAATCATAATGCGAAATCTATTCTGGGGAATCGTTCTTATCACATTCGGAATTTTATTTCTGCTCGACAATCTCGGTTATGCTGATTTTCATGAACTAATCCATGACTACTGGCCGCTCATCTTAATCATCTGGGGTTTTAGTCTTCTGGTACCAAAGAGATCACAACCTCATCATCAGGTGGGAGGTATTTCTCAGCAGGTATCATCCGACTTACTCCATCAATCAAATGTTTTCGGAGATATTTTCACAAAGATCACTTCTCAGAATTTTAAAGGTGGATCACTCTCAACAGTTTTTGGCGACTGTGATGTTAATCTCTCTGCTGCTACACTCGCTGAAGGTGAGCATGAACTTCGCATTCACAGCGTCTTCGGAGACTCACTTTTAATACTTCCACAAGATGCGGCGGTTTCTGTTACTGCTAATTCCATGTTTGGCGATTTAACCATTTTAGGTAAGCATAAAAGTGGGTTTTCTCCCGCTCTTCAATCGATCTCATCACCGTACTCGGCTTCCACGAAACGGTTGAAAATAATAATAAGCAAAGTGTTTGGTGATGTGAGGGTGGAATGATGGAATCTCGAGTAGAATTAAAGAAGCGAGTGTTGAAAATTATTTCTCGCTTGAAGAAAACATACCCCGAAGCAACTACTGCACTGTTGCATATATCTGTATTAGAACTATTAGTTTCGACAATTCTTTCGGCTCAATGTACCGATGAGCGAGTGAACAAAGTTACGAAAGATTTATTTAAAAAATATAGAACAACCAAAGATTATGCTGAAGCGAATCAATCCGAGTTCGAGCAAGATATAAAATCAACGGGATTCTTCCGGGCTAAGGCAAAAAATATAATCAATTGCTGCATAGCTTTGATCGAGAAACACAAGGGAACAGTACCCGATAATATGGAAGCGCTTATTCAGCTTCCCGGTGTAGGAAGAAAAACAGCAAACGTTATCCTGGGAAATTTCTTTGGAAAGGTGGAAGGTATCGTTGTTGATACTCATGTGAAACGGTTGTCGGAACGTCTTGGTTTTACAAAACAAACCGGTCCGGAAAAGATTGAATTAGATTTAATGAAAATTATACCGAAGAAAGATTGGATTGCGATTGGTAATCTTCTCATCTGGCATGGAAGGAAAATTTGCCAGGCGAGGAAACCAAATTGTGCGGAATGCATCGTTAATAATCACTGCCCATCAGCACACATTTGAGTTTATCTCCAATCAATCCAATTCCATCTCTCACCATCAGATTCAAGCACGATCGCACCCAGCTCATCCGTACGATAATATTTACATCCTAATTCCATGATGCACTGTAGAACAGCCGGTGATGGATGATTAAACTTATTCTTTGCACCTACGGAAATGATTGCCGTTTGCGGTCGGACACTTTTTAAAAATAGATCCGAAGTTCCCGTGATACTTCCGTGATGAGAAATTTTTAAAATATCGCTCTTGAGGAAACTATCATACTTACTCTCAAAAGCTGTTTCGGCTTCCTTCTCAGCGTCACCGGTTAGGAGCAAAGACGTCTTGCCGAATACGACTTTCACAACCAGTGATTGATTGTTTAAGGTTGTACGCGATTTCTTCTGAAGGAATTCGTTGGATGGATGAAGAACATATAATCTTATATCATCTAAACCCCCAAGCTTAATTCCACTTTGAAGAATTGATCTTTTCAGTTGAAGTGAATCAACCAGATGAATATATTCTTTGAATAATGAAGAGGTAGAAACCGAGCCAGCGTCACAAACCTGATCTACCTTACATTGGTGTAAGAGGGTAGGCACTCCACCAAGATGATCGGCATCCGGATGAGAGGTTAGGATAGTCTGGATTCGAGAAATCCCTTTATACCTCAAATACGGCACAATGAACCGATTTCCAGCATCGGTTCCAAATGTCCTCGGACCAGCATCGACAAGCATGTTTTCGCCATTTGGGAATTCTAAAAAGATTGCATCGCCCTGTCCAACATCCAGAAATGTTACCCGGAGATTTTTCGTTGAAGATCCGAATATCTGGAAACCATACAGCCATAAATTTAGGACCACAAGTGAGAGGATGATAAATATTTTTCTAACTTCCTTCCTGCCGATATTAATAGCAATACCAACTCCCGCATAAAATATTAACGCTGACCATAAAGAAAAACGAGCATCGATGTAAGCTAATTGGAGATTACCAAAATAATTAACAATCTTCAACATAAGCCATGTAAGCAGCGATGTAACCTCTGCGTATATAGATGCTATCCAAGTAGATAGATATGAAACAGCGACACTGAGCATTCCAATTGCGAGTATAACATTTGACAACGGTACAACAATAATGTTTGCAATAAAACTAATCACGGATATTTTACCAAAATAGATGGAGGTGAATGGCAAAGTCCCAAGCCCTGCAGCGATAGAAACTCCCATTAGTGCGAAAGTCGCAACAATGAGACGATTATTTTTTAATCCATCAGAGAGTAAGTTTTTCAAACCATATAATTTTGGATAAAGATAAACTATGGCAAACACAGCCACAAAGGACAACTGAAAACCGGGTTGAATCAGTTGTTTAGAATCAATTAAAAGGAGAACAATTGCTGATAATGCTAATGTATTATACATGTCACCTCTACGCTCAAGCAGCTTTGCACAAAGAAAAATAATAGCCATTACTACAGAGCGGGCAACCGACGGGCTGTTCCCGGTTAGGTACATATAATAAATTAACAGTAAACATGTTGCAATTAATCGAAGCTTTTCAGGAATCCTTAATAATTGAAAAACAATTAGCAGCATGAAGGTAACAATAGCAACATGTAAACCAGAGACAGCCAAAATGTGCATTACCCCGGAATTTATGAATGCTGTTTTCACTTCAATCGGTATCTCACTTCGTTCACCAATTATTAAACCTTTTAGAAATTTCGCTTCCTCTCCCCCAATGAGTTTATCAAGTCGATCAGCAATCGATCTGCGGACGGGATAAATAAATCTTGTTAATACAATATTCCCCATCTCTTCACCGAGACAAGAACTATCTAATCTGACTGGGTAAAATCTTGCATAAATATTATTGAGGTGCAGATAATTTCGTAAATTGAATTCACCTGGATTCCTTCCTATATTGATCGTACCTAACTCACCAGTGAAATGGATAAATCTTCCTAAAGTTAGAGAGTTAAGAACTGCTACATCTACATCTCTCCTTAGAATTGAGACTGATACTCCACCAGAAACTTTGTAAGTTTGATGATTGATTGTAATAGATTCCGCATCAACTATAAGCCGGACAGACTGTTCACTTAAACGCGGAAGGTCGGAAATAGTTCCTTTCAACGTAACTGTTTTTCCAGCATCAACAAATCTAGATATATTATCATTACTCCGATACTTACCATCATAAGTTATTTTAAATATGCCAAAAAATATGATAAGCAAGAAAGTTAGAACTGTATTGAATTGAAACCTCAGCTTGAGAATATATATCAAAGCATAAAGTGTTATTAAAAAGGATATGGCAATCCCGATCGTCAAGATTGAAAATGACCACTGCCAACCAAGAATTATCCCAAAGATAAGTGGAAAACAAAATTTCATTGCAGGTCGGTTTGTGAACACCTATTTTATTCCTCCGGCTAATCGCTATAAAATCAAATTCAGAATCGCGGGTGTGATATGAGTAAGGTTTTTTATTTGACCAGTAAGTTCACGATGTTTCATCCCAGCAGCCAAAAATGGTACAGGGTTCCTTGTATGGCTTTTCGTCGAAAGATCCTCAAGATTACCGTGATCGCTTGTTAAAACAAACAACATCGATTGATGATCAAGATTATTGAGGATGCCTCCGATTAATCCATCCAACTTTTCTAAAACTTCCACAGCTTCGTTCATTGATTGACTGTGACCGGCATGATCTGTAAAAAAATACTCAAAGAGAACAAAATCATATGCTTTTGTCAGTTCAACCAACCGCCTGCCAGCTTCTTGAGGAGTGACTGTTGAAAGATGTGGATAACCAAGTTTATGCCATCTTTCATTTGTTATGTCGGAAGAAAGTGAATGACCCCGTTTCAATGATTCAATATCATTCAATTTATTCCCTGAAGTTAGCCATGCATGTGTTATGGCGGTGGTACGGTATCTTGTAGAATTTATGTATTCAAAGTACTGACGGGGAAAAGCATTAGCATAAAATACTTCCCTACCGCTTAACATAAGACGCCGGAAGATATTTTTTTCTGTGACAAGTGGTTTTAGAGAAGAGTATAAATGAGGTCCATAATGTTTTCCCACTATTCGAGGTGCATTCAATCCTGTTAAAAGTGCAGCTTGTCCGGTTCCACTTTGTGGCAAACCCTCAACATCTAACGTAGCATCAATTGGTGTAAGAGACATAATTGCAGTATTCTTATGTGCGTCGCGAACTGAAGGAATATTTCCTCCCAAGAGGTTTTTCAAAATCGCTAAATCTGCTGTAAAGAAAGGATTGTATCTCCCTTCCTTCCGCCCGATCCCAACTCCATCGAGGAAGAGCATTAGGACATGAGGTGCACGGCTCATTATTCTTTCAGTGAAGTTTGCAACTTTTTCACCCATGCCTTTTCAATGTCGGATATTTTTTCATTAAAGGACGATTCGAAAACTTCTTCTACGGTTCCACCATTTTTAAAATTCCTCAGCATAGTTAGCACCTTTGCATCACCGTAACGATGTATCACGAAATGAATTGTGTATGCAAGCTTAGCGTAAAGCTCCTTCACATCTTTTTTATCAACAGCTCGATTATAATCCTCCCCCAGATCATTGAAACTTGAAATGTTAAAGCGTGCTGGCTCACCGAATGTTAAAAGATTATCACCTGCGTAAATGGAATAAGCTTCGGCTAGCCATGTTGGACAAGCCAGAATTTTCGCAAGAACAGCATGTACAACTATCCGCGAAATAACATCATCTAAATTTAACTTCCCCTCTTGATTAGCAGGATATACAAGATATAATGTGCCTGATCTATAATCACCATCACCATAAATACGAGACTGCGATTCAGCTTTAAAACGCCCCACAGTATTGAAAACAAAAACCTCGCCACGATTGTCGAATGATATATTAAAGATTTTTCTGTAATGAGAATATTTTATCTCCAATGAAGTACCTATTTCTTGAATATCCTTAGTAGGTATATTTTTATCATATCTAATTTTAAAATTAGTTGTGGTATGAGTTTGAAGTACTTTCATTTGCATTGATAGGAAAATAAATGCAAGAACAAGAATTGTTAAACGTGGGATCATTTCAATACCTTATTATTTTATTAATTTGTCTCTTTACTTTCAAGCATAACTGTGACCGGACCGTCATTTATTAGTTGAATATCCATCATCGCACCGAAGACACCTGATTTTACATTATCGATACCAATTGCTTGGCTTAAATAATGAATAAAATCATTATAAAGTTTCTCTGCAATATCATGAGCGGCGGCTTCGGTAAAACTTGGACGATTTCCTTTTCGTGTATCCGCATATAATGTGAATTGTGATATTACCAACAATTGACCTGAAATATCCTTTACAGAAAGATTCATCTTGCCTTGAGCATCTTCAAATATCCTCAGATCGGTACACCGATGGGCAAGATATTGCGCCGACATTTCACAATCTGAATGTTTGATACCTAAAAATATTAACAATCCTTTATTGATCTGACTGTAAACTGAATCGCCAATTGAAACGCTTGCTTCCTTAACTCGTTGTATCAATATACGCATACCTTAACACACCAACGCTTTTACAACGCGTTTGATTCCGCTATAATCAGGAATAACTTCAACATTTGAATAACCATTCGCTTCAAATATATTCGGTACGGTATTATTTTGATTGTATGCCATCTCTACAAATATTGCTCCGCCTGGTTGGAGTAATTTCTTTCCGTTGGTTGCGATAATTTTATAAAACGTCAACCCGTCTGCGTCATCTGTATTTGCAATGGCTGGCTCGTAATCTCTCACTTCCTGTTGAAGGTCCTGAAATTCTTTTTTTGATATGTAGGGTGGATTTGAAACAATCACATCATAAGGGAAATGAGGATATTCTTTGAAACCATGGAGAATATCACCGGCAGCCAGAAACACTCGATCATCAACATGATGATTTTGGACGTTAACTTTTGCTACTTCTAATGCCGCCGAACTAATATCGATTGCATCGATGATAGAATGATCGAGATGAACGGCAAGACTTATCGCAATATTACCCGAA
>CAYGZC010000323.1:0-2250 GCA_964354225.1 uncultured Chlorobiaceae bacterium
TGCACCATGTTTCTGCGGAAGAAAATAATGTCTTCGCTGCCTCGTAGTCTTCAACGCACTCGAACATACCGAAAAATCCGGTGCGTTCTTTGTGGAATTCGTTATAACGGTCGTCAACGATAGCGGCGATACGTCCGGCGATAGTTGTTCCGCGGCGAGCAATGAATAATTCTATTTTTGCATGCTCGAAGAATGGATGCTTCGATTGATTCAATTTGAACTTCACATCCCGCATGAGCGGTGGTACCCAATGAGGATAATCTTTGTAAATCTGCCAGGGTAAACGGATAAATTCGTTTAGATCATTGTCGTTTTTGACTCGTTCTATAACGAGTGCATCTGAGCCGCTGGAAGATGTTTTGTATGATTGATTGTTCATGGAATGCGATGAGGATAAAGTATTTTAGTTCTAATGTTGAGTGGATGTTGCTTATCGGTTAGCCGAACAACGCATTGTTTTTGCACAGTACTGCCTAAGCTATACGTATGAGCAAGATGAAGATAACTGAAATCAAGGCGATGTTAATCGAGATTATCCAGTGATAAAACAGTGGTCCAACCTTTCCTGTTTCCTTTAGTGTGATCTCTTTGTACTGTGATGCGTACTTCAGAATGAGAAGTCTCAGAAAAAGAAAGTTTACTTTAATGTTCCTTTTACACAAAGCAATAAAAATAAAGATTGTCGTTGTAACATACCATATTACAGCAAGAAGTCCGATGGTTATAAGGATAGTTGTGAAATTCATAATGAAGCCCTTTCACATTTGTTGATCAAGAGGATGATGCAATTGTGTAAAACATCTGAAATATGTTAGAATGCGTTCTGATACAAACAGGGATTGTGTTTTTAATCATTTTGGATAAATATCATTTGCAACATCACGAAGAATATACGATACTCAATCCTTAATTGCAACCACCCGAATAAAAAGTTATATTAACAGTGTCATTACTTTAGAAATGCTGAAAATAGATGGTTTTATTATAATATTAAAATTTTCAAGAGAGTGACAGAAAACCCGAAATTCTAAATCCCAAACTCGAAACAATATCAAAGTCTTAAAATTCAAAATCCGAAACGATATGATCTTGAAGAACGAAAACTAAGGTTTGCAAAAGAAGTTTCAGAGTTGGTCGGAAAGGTTCAAAAGACTATCTCAAACATTGAGTATTGCAAGCAGGTTATTCGATCTTCTGGCTCGGTCGGAGCAAATTACATTGAAGCAAATGAGTCTTTGAGCAAGAAAGATTTCGTTATGCGAGCAAAGATTTGTAGAAAAGAGGCAAAGGAAAGCGGGTATTGGCTGAAACTGATATCATGTAATCAGGAAAGCGAAAGTCAAAAGGAAAAACTGATTCAGGAAGCAACTGAGTTGACGAAGATATTCGGTGCGATTGTAACAAAATCAGAGTGAAAGTTTGTTATTTTTTGAAGTTAGGATTTGGAATTTATTTAGAATTTAGATTTTAGGATTTCGTATTTAGAACAAAGGATAATTTTTTGACAGAAAACAAAGAACAAATCAAATTCGATCCCAGTAAACCGCTTCAAGTTGGCGGGCAGGCAGTCATCGAAGGTGTGATGATGCGCGCGCCGGGACGGATTGCAACGGCAGTTCGCCGCACGAATGGTGAAATTGTTGTACGAAAACGAGATTTTAAATCGTTAGGTGAGAAATACAAAATTTTCAAACTGCCGATCCTGCGCGGAGCTATTGGCTTGATAGAGATGATGTTCGTCGGGATCGAAACGCTCAACTTCTCTGCCGAAGTTGCTATGCACGATCTCGATTTACAAGAACGTGCGAAAGGGAACGGTCAAGAGATCAAGGAAAAGAAATCGGCATCAAATCTTAGACTTGCACTAACTGTTATATTTGCACTCGTTCTTGGTGTTGCGATCTTTTTTATTACACCGCTCTTCATAACAACAAAGCTCTTCAGTGTTGAGCAAAACGCATTCGGTTTCAACATTATTGCTGGTGCGATACGGCTAAGTATTCTACTGGTTTACCTCCTCGCGATCTCGATGATGAAGGACGTGAAGAGGTTATTCCAATATCACGGCGGAGAGCATAAGGCAGTGATGACGTTTGAATTGAACAAGGACTTGAGTATCGAATCGGCATTGCAGTCTTCACGGTTCCATCCCCGGTGTGGCACAAGCTTCATTCTGATTGTTGCTCTCGCTTCAATTCTGTTGTTTGCAATTTTGGATTCTCTACTGATTCTTTGGCTCGGGAAGATTAC
>CAYGZC010000324.1:0-2876 GCA_964354225.1 uncultured Chlorobiaceae bacterium
TTGAAGATTTAACAGGAGTAAGTTTTGATTGTTGTATTTTTTCTAATTCTTCAATAACAAGTTTTCTATCTTCAGATGTAAATTTCTCTGTTTTCATATTTCGATATTTACGCTGCTTGTTTATGAAATGTTCCACTGCTGATGAATGTATCGGAAACCACATAGCCTTTGAAAACCAAAAGTCCACGGATAGCCTGAGCAAGAATTTTCGGGTCAGGATCGTTCAGTAAGCCGAGAAGAGTCGGGATATTCTTCGCATTGCGCATTCTCCCGAGTGATGAGACCGCCTCACGCCTTACCATCGAGTCGGTGTCTTCGTTGACAATCTTGGAAAGAGGTTCGATGTACTTAACATCTCCTAGCTTGCCAAGATTCTTGACAACCCAAAATCTGACATTACTGCTCTCATGGCTGATGAGCGGCATCAGAACTGAGCCATCGAAATCATCAGGTAAAAAGCCTAGATTCTCTAGAAAGTAGCTTAGACTACTAGTGTTCTTCAACCCTTCGATTGCTTTGGCAAGGGCTCCGTTTCCATTCGTTTTGACTTCGTTTACGTAGTCTTTTGTGAGCATTGACTGACTTTGTTAGAAATTGCAATTGGGTTCATCTAAATTTAAGGTATCCAAGGTCAAGAATCAAATAGCTCGTTCACTGAATCGAATAATACCATATCTTTTCCGAAAAGATCATGGACGAGCGAGGTATTATCAAGGATGTTCTTTTTCATTCTATTTACTATTTATTTCTAGGTTAGTTTTTTCTTCAACTCCGCCAGCTTCTGCAAAGCTTCCAGCGGCGTCATCTTTTCAAGATCGAGCTTCTTCAATTCTTCTTGGAGTTTATCTCCATTTATTTCGAACAACGTACTTCACTTTTGGTTCTTCTATCTTAAATCCAATTTGTCGCTTTGGTTTCTCAGGTGGCAGCATAAGCTGGCGGATTGCTTCGAATATTGATTTAATTTGTCTATCGTGTGTTTCATACTTTCGCTCAAGTTCTTCGAGTTTCTGTGCAAGGTCTCTGTGTGTCGAGAGGATTTCTCTAAGCTTAACGAATGCTCTCATGATAGCGATATTGACTTGAATAGCCCTTTCACTGTTTAAAACTGTGGAAAGCATTGCTACGCCCTGCTCTGTAAACGCAAGTGGTAGGTAACGCCTACCACCGCTGCCAGATCTTGAGGTCGCATTTTGCGACCTCAAAAGTTCGTATTCATCTTCGGTAAGTTGAAACATGAAATCATCGGGGAACCGACTAATGTTTCTCCGAACTTGCTCATTGAGCCGCTTTGTAGGTACACCGTATAGCAAAGCGAGATGAGAGTCCAACATCACTTTCTGTCTACGAATCACAAAGATTTGCTGCTCGATTCGTTCAACTGGAATAAGTGCCTTCATTATTCATCTTCCTTTAAGATGAACTGTCGTCAATTTGCTCGAGTTCATCTTTATTTTTGGATTAATTTTTTCAACTCCGCCAGTTTCTGTATCGCTTCAAGCGGCGTCATCTTTTCAAGGTCGAGTTTCTTCAATTCCTCGCGCAGCTTATCGTCCCGCATCTCGAAGAGCGTTAACTGCATCTCGATCGCACCGATTCTCCCTTTCGCTCGTTCGCCTATTTCCTCACCATGAACAGTCAAATCGGAACCTTCTAAGTTTTTCAAAATCTTTTTCGCCCGCTCCGTCACCTCATCGGGCAGTCCTGCCATTTGGGCAACCTGTATTCCGTAAGAGTGGTCGGCGAAACCGGGTGTAACCTTATGCAGGAATATCACTTTATCACCGTACTCGCGAACTTCTACCTTCAGGTTTTTAATGCGTGGGAAGAGATCGGCAAGCTCGTTCAGCTCGTGGTAGTGTGTGGCAAAAAGTGTTTTTGCTCCGAGTCGGTTGTGAATATACTCCGTCAGCGCCCATGCAATGCTGATGCCGTCGAATGTGCTTGTGCCTCGTCCAACTTCATCAAGTAAAATTAAACTTTTAGGTGTTGCAGTGTTAACGATGTTCGCCGCTTCGTGCATTTCCACAAGAAATGTGCTTTCACCAGAGGCGATATTATCGCTTGCACCAACGCGAGTGTAAATTCTGTCAACGATTCCGATCGAAGCTTTCTTTGCTGGAACAAAACTCCCGATCTGTGCGAGTAACACAATCAATCCGGCTTGACGAAGGTAACTCGATTTGCCGCTCATGTTCGGACCGGTGATAATCATTACCTGATTGTTCTCATTGTCGATGGTAGTATCATTAGGAGTGTATTGCTCACCGGGTGGGAGAAGCCGCTCGATAACCGGATGACGTCCTTCGACAATCTCAATTCTTGTTCCATCATTTATTTCCGGTCGGACATAGCTGTACTCAACCGATGTATCCGCTAACGAAGTGAAGCAATCGAGCATCGCAATCAGTCGGGCGTTCTGCTGGATTGCTTCTGCGTGCTCGGCAATCGTCATACGAAGCTCGTTGAAGAGTTTTGTCTCGAGCGCGAGCATCTTCTCTTCAGCATTCAGGATTTTCTCTTCGTATTCTTTCAGCTCCGGTGTAATGAACCGCTCGGCGTTTGCTAATGTTTGCTTGCGAATATAATCTTGAGGAATTTTCTCTTTGTGTGTGTGCGTTATCTCGATGTAGTAGCCGAAGACATTATTGAAGCCAACCTTCAGCGAAGAGATACCGGTTCGTTCCCGTTCACTCTTTTGAAGATTGGCAATCCAGGATTTGCCGCTGAACGTTAGCTCTCTGAGTTCATCAAGCTCTTTATTATATCCTTTTTTAATTACGCCACCATCAGCGAGAGAAAGCGGAGGATCATCGGTTAGTGCATTGGATATTTGGCTAATGACATTGGGTAGCGGTTGGAGCCCACCATAAATT
>CAYGZC010000325.1:0-11480 GCA_964354225.1 uncultured Chlorobiaceae bacterium
ATCAGATCTTCGAGTCCGTACCAACTCAGCCCACAAGTTTCATACGTCCGATATCTCCCACGAGATCCTCCCAAAGCGTAGTTCTCTTCAACAATAAAATAACTAAATCATAACCGGCTGATGTCTGGTATTCTTCTTTCGTGGAAGAACACCAACAGGGCTGGAGTGTTTCACCATTTTAATTTGGAGAACTACGATGAAAAAGCAAGAGAATTTGACAAAACCGAACCGACAAGAAACCGAAGAGGGATTTCCTATTCAATTAAAGCTCTTACTTATAGTGATTGCGGGTGCTGTAATTGGTATATTCCTAAAATTAGTCGGACTCATTTAATTAAGAATCTATCATACTTCGTACTATTCTTAATAGATATATATATCCGACAAAACACGAAAGCCAACCCTTACAGAGGATTGGCTTTCACTGTTTCATTTTCTTTTTTAAGCATTCCTATTGCATTTTAATTCGAAATCAGTTATATTTTGAATGTGAACAGTTTTGCAAGAAATATTGCACTTACTTTTTGTATTGCGATATATTTAATTATTGCTTTTTCAAGCCAACATAGATTCACACCGCATTCCCTCACTTTCTCATCGTCAGTTAATTTATATTACAACGAAACAACATCACAGTCGGCACCTACTAAAGCGCAATTTGCAAGGGTAAAACCCCGAGCTTCAGTATTGAAGCTCAAGATGCAAACATGGTCAGCCGTTCAGACAAATCAAATTGCAGACATAAAACAATTTGTTGTTGTTAAATTAAAAAACCCTTATCGACTCACCTCACAGATATCATTCGTTCAATAACTCCCACGCGATCCTCCAACGGCGTAGTTCTATCCTGTAACTTCACAATTAAATCTGTACCAGCATATCGGTAGTATTCTACACCAATTACAGAATACCATCACGACTGTGGTGCTTCATTATTTAGCTTAGGAGAACTGCTATGAACATACAGGAGAACTCAAATAAACCGAACCAGCAAGAAATTGAAAAAGGAACTCCTATTCAACTTAAACTACTTCTTGTTGGTCTTGTAGTCACAATCATTATTTGGATACTTGAAATGGTTGGCGTGTTTTACTGAAAAAGATTAATTAGAAAAGATGACGATTTTTATCAGTACTTAATAAGCTTAGGTGTCGCCTTTAGAGATGATCGACCTTGGTGGATTAACAAATAAGGTGACACCTAATGCTAAATTAATCTAACAACTGCTTGTGGAAAATAGTATAAGGGGAAATAACAAACTTATTATTACTTTCGATAATTTCCTTTTTTCAGCTCATCCTCTAAAGAACAAAAACCAAACGAGAATAAAGATTGGTATTAAAATCGGGAGAGAATACTTAGTAATGTATCCACCAAAGCTTGGAGTTTTTACACCTGATTGCTCAGCAATGGATTTCACCATGAAGTTCGGTCCGTTACCGATGTAAGTAACCGCGCCAAAAAATACAGCAGCAATAGAAATTGCTTTCAAATAAATGTCATGGTTGCCGATAAGGTAACATACCTGAATATCAGATAACGGTACATTTCCCGTTGCAACCAAATCAGCGTGATACTTCATTAGGACTGCAAATGTGTTTTTAATTTCTTCTCCATGAACACCAGCTATGTTCGCGATATCGGCACCCTGCGTTGTAATCAAATGCTGAACTTGTGCAACGATGTTCTGATCGACAAACAATCCGAATGCTGCACTGAGATAATTAAGATAAGTAGGAGCGTTATCTAAAAAGCTGGAAAGTATTCCGGTACCCCAGTAAAATTGTCCGGCAGAAGTTATACCGATTTTTGTTGCATTTAACTCCAGCCAATCAAGCGCTGGCACCATCGTAGTAAAAATCCCTAAAAACAAGATCGCTACTTCTTTTATTGGGATAAAGTTGAAATCGTTCTTCTTGTGAATCTCTTTCTTAGTCATCTTGTACGATCCCACTGCCGCAATAAACATCAGAAACTCCCGCAGGAACATTGGCTTCTGAATAAATACGGAAACAAGAATGACCAACAAGAAAACAATATTATGCAATCCGCTAACTTCTGCTTCCTCATGCAATTCAGATTCGGGAACACGATCAATGCTGTGCTCAAATTTCCAGAAGCTCAAGTAATCAAATACTAAAAAGACTGCGAGAACAATTCCAATTGCAATCGCCCAGATGTGCCAGACTGCACCGAGTACCCAAAAGAATGGAACGCCTTTAAGATAACCGAGGAACAGCGGTGGGTCGCCTATCGGGGTGAGCGCACCTCCCATGTTGCTGACAATGAAAATAAAAAACACAATATGAAATGGTCGGAGCCGGTATCTGTTTACTCGAAGAAATGGTCGGATTAAAATCATCGAGGCACCGGTTGTACCAAGGAAGTTGGATGCAATAGCTCCAATCCCGAGGAGGATAACATTTGATATCGGTGTTGACTTACCCTTGATGCGAATGTGAATCCCGCCAGCGACGACAAACAGTGAACCGATAAGAATGATGAAGCTGAGGTATTCTATGCCAGTTTGCAGTATGCGACCTGAGTTCTGCAGGAAAAACACGTAATAAACGACTGAAATTGCCCCTAAACCGACTGAAACGTGTGGATAGTACTTCTCCCACCAATGACGGCTAATAAAGGGTATAATCGCAATTGACAGCAATAATAAAACAAATGGCAAGATCATCAATGGATTGACAGGAATAACCTCATATCCCTCACCAGCGAATACAGAAATCGTTCCCAACAAAATCGATGTGAGTATGAAGAGAAATCGTTTCAGGATATGATGCATCATTTAATTTGAGCGTTCGTTGAAACGCCTGATCGCTCGGAAGTAGCTAAACGCGGAAGTGGTTTTTGTGTAGCAATAGAGATGATGTGTTTTGTTGTCGATGCAGATTGTTTAAGAAATGTGTTCGGATAAATACCAATCCAGATGATAAATATCAGAACAGGAACAAGAACTGCAATCTCACGTTTCGAAAGATCGAGAAGATTTTGATTGAGAGGATTTGTAACTTTACCAAATATCACCCGTTGATACATCCACAAAAGATACACTGCCGCAAATATCACTCCCGTCGCTGCAAAGATTGTAAACCATTGACTTAAGTACGGTGATCGGAAAGAACCAAGAAGAATAAGAAACTCTCCGACGAATCCGTTAAGTCCGGGTAATCCAATGGATGACAGAGAGACAATCATAAAAAATGTTGAGAAGAGAGGCATTACTTTCGCCAAACCGCCGAACTCGGTAATCTCGCGAGTATGCCTGCGTTCGTAAATCATTCCAACAATTAAAAAGAGAGCTCCAGTTGATAATCCATGATTGACCATTTGGATAATTGCACCTTGAATACCTTCTTCTGTAAGAGCAAAGATACCAAGTACAACGAATCCCAAATGACTGACTGATGAATAAGCAACGAGCTTCTTGATATCCGTCTGAACCATTGAGACAAGCGCGCCATAAATTATTCCAATTACTGCAAGAGCTGCAATATACGGCATGAACTCCATTGTTGCTTGTGGAAAAAGTGGTATAGAGAAACGCAGCAATCCGTATGTTCCCATTTTCAGGAGAACACCGGCAAGTATTACACTGCCAGCAGTTGGTGCTTCAACATGTGCATCGGGTAACCATGTGTGGAACGGGAATAAAGGAATCTTGATTGCAAAGCTAAGCGTGAAAGCAAGAAACATCCACGACTGAATCGTGAGTGGAATTGTTGGACCTATGTTATAAAGCTGCATCAGGTCGGTTGTGAATTGTCCGTTCGGTTGTGTAGATGCGTAGTAACCGAGCCAGATAATTGCGACAAGCATTAGCAAGCTGCCGAACATTGTGTATATGAAAAATTTTATAGCAGCGTAAATTCGATTCCCGCCACCCCACACTCCAATGATGAAGTACATCGGAATCAACATTGCTTCCCAGAAGATGTAGAAGAGGAACAAATCTAGAGCGCTAAAGACACCAAGCATTCCAACTTCGAGGAAGAGCATCATAATGGTGTATTCTTTCACTCGTTTATCAATGGATTTCCATGAAGAAAGAAGTACAATAGGTGTAAGAAACGTTGTAAGCATGACTAATAGGAGTGATAAGCCGTCAATACCAACATTGTATGAAATATTTAATCCAGAAATCCAGAGAACTTTGTGCTGGAATTGAATCCCCGCTTTAGCTGCATCAAATCCAAAGTATAAAAATAAAGAAAGGACAAATGTAAGAACGCTGATAGCTATTCCAAACACTTTGATTGCTCTTACCTTTTCCCGATCATAGAAAAAGATCAATAATCCGCCGACAAGAGGAAGAAATATTATATATGTAAGAAGATTCTGCATTGGATTATCTAAGGATCAATATTCCTAAAATTACAATGATGCCTACAACGAAAGCTACAGCATAACTTTGTACTAATCCACCTTGAATCCTTCGCATCCAGCCGCTCGTGAATGCCATCAGCTTTGCCGTACCGTTCACAATACCATCGATGATGTTAATATCGAATACTCTCCAAAGTAATTTATCAGATCCAGTTTTGATCGGTTTGACTATTGTGAATTCGTATACTTCATCGACATAATATTTATTCCACAACAGTTTATAAATTCCACCGAAAGAATCCGCCATCTTTGAAACAAGCTCCTGTTTTTGAAGATACAATTTTCGAGCAAGGTAGATGCCTCCAATTGCGACTAGGACTGAAAGAATCATTAGCATATATTCAGCAGATAAACTCGCGGAATGAGCACCAGCCAAAATTAAATTTGCCCGCTCAAAGACCGGTTCAAGAAATTGCTCGATTGCATTTCCACCACCGAGCGCGTGTGGTATTCCGACAAATCCACCGACGATTGATAATACAGCAAGTATCATCAGTGGTACTGTCATCACTTTTGGTGCCTCGTGTGGATGTTTGTCGTGTGACCAGCGTTCTTTTCCTTCAAACGTTAACGAGACAAGTCGGAACATGTAGAATGCGGTAAGCCCAGCCGTAACCCAACCAAGAATCCAATAAATGTACGAGCCCTGAGAAAATGCTTTCCACAAAATTTCATCTTTACTGAAGAAACCCGAGAGCGGCGGGATGCCTGCTATCGCAAGGGCAGCGACTAAAAATGTTTTGTAGGTTGTCGGCATCTTCGATTTCAATCCACCCATATTCTGGATATCTTGTTCATCGTGCATAGCATGAATAACAGCACCTGCACCAAGGAAGAGCAGTGCTTTGAAAAATGCATGCGTCATTACATGGAAAATACCAGATGCAAATGCACCAACTCCAAGTCCAAGGAACATATACCCAAGCTGACTAATCGTCGAGTATGCTAGGACTTTTTTGATGTCATTCTGCACCAAGCCCATAGTTGCAGCAAATATTGCTGTTGCAATTCCGATGATCGCAACAATTTCCATGGATGCGGGTGCAAGGGCAAAGAGAACTGAACATCGTGCGACCATGTACACACCGGCAGTAACCATAGTTGCGGCATGAATAAGCGCACTCACAGGTGTTGGACCTGCCATTGCATCGGGCAGCCAAACAAAAAGCGGAATCTGTGCTGACTTTCCTGTTGCCCCTAGAAATAACAACAGCGTAATCCAGAACATCGTTTTATCGCCAACCGGAATGATGACCGACGCACGGCTGAAAACATCCTCGAATGTTAAGCTACTAAACAACTTGAAGATCAGGAACATAGCAATCAGGAAACCGAAATCTCCGATACGATTCACAACAAATGCTTTCTTCGCAGCATCGCTGGTTGTCGATTCACCCTGTTTGTAACCACCTGTATCAAATTTCTTATCGTGCCAGAAACCGATGAGAAGGTATGAACAAAGTCCGACTCCCTCCCACCCGAGAAACATCAGGAGGAAATTATTTGCAAGGACAAGGTTCAGCATCATAAATATGAATAAATTCAGGTATGCGAAAAATCTCCAGAAGCCCTTATCACCATGCATGTAACCTATGGAGTAAACATGAATAAGAAATCCAACCCCAGTAACGATTAGTGTCATCAATATTGAAAGTTGATCAACCTGATAAGCGGCACTAATTGATAGCGAGCCGGCAGTAATCCAATTGAAAATAGTAACAATGTGTGAACGTTCATCTACCGGCAGCTTGATCATCTCGAAGAAAATCATTACAGCGATGGCAAAAGAAATTCCCACCGAACCGCTTCCGAGGATACCGCTAAGTTTTTCCGAATTCATCTTCTTCCCGAATAATCCATTGATTAGGAAACCGATGAATGGGAGGAGAACAATATAACCTACGAAATTATACATCTACCATTTCATAATATTTATTTCATCAATATTCACCGTCATCTTGTTGCGGAAAAGAGCGATGATTATTGCTAAACCAACCGCAGCTTCGGCTGCTGCTACTGCCATTACGAAAAATACGAGAATTTGTCCTGTAGTATTTCCGTGAAATGCTGAGAATGCTACCAATGTGAGATTTACCGAGTTCAGCATTAGCTCAATGCACATGAAAACAATGATAGCATTGCGTCGGGTTAACACACCAACAACACCTATCGAAAACATGATCGCACTCAGCGCAAGATAATAATCCAATGGTATTTCTGTTAAGTTGAAGTTCATTGAAATTTCTTTTTCGCTAATACTATAACACCAACTATCGCCGCGAGAAGCAGCATGGAAGTAATTTCAAAAGGTAAAATGAATTCCGTGTATAACGATTTACCAATAGATTCAACCGTACCAATCTCTATTGCCTTTGAATTCATCGCCGAGAAACCAACTCCAAAAGGTAAACCCAACCCTATCATAATTTCCAACAATACTACTCCCGATAAAATAGAGGCAATCGATTTTTTGTAGCTCATCTTTTCAACAAGTTTCGTTTCATCTCCTAAATTTAATAACATGATAACAAAAAGAAATAAAACCATGATAGCACCCGCATAGACAAGAATCTGAATGATTGCGATAAATTGAGCATGGAGAATCAAATAAATGAGAGCGAGGCAAAAGAAATTCACAATCAAAAATAAAACACCCTTGATCGGATTACGTTGAGTAACCATCAAGATGGCTGAGGCGATTGCAGATACTGCTATGATGAAAAAGAAAATTACTTCAAAATTCATTGAATGTTATGGAATTTATAAAAAGTTCTTTTGAAGATAAGGATATTTCCAACAATTTTCAAAAGAAATAATAATGAGCACCGATTTGTGGAAGTGGTAAAATTGTTCCGTCTGTAAAATGGGTAAAGAGCAGCTCGCCACTTACACAAAATGGCTGGAGCTTCATCAACTCCCCACCAACTCCCAATCCAATACGAAACGGACCTTCTAGATCATTCTCCCCGGATTCACCCCTGAAAAAATAACCTAAAGCGAATGAACCAAAAAATCTTGTCGTTTCGCCCCTCACGAAATCGTATTGTACTTCACAGCCTATGTTATAAAGAACTTTACGATCAGCTTTGATAACACCCGCTACAATTTGATACGAAAAATCACCGGGGAAATGATGGCGGAAGCTTAAACCAAATCCACTAGCTACACCGGCAGAAAGACCTAAACCATTTATTGACGTTCCAATTTTAGTTTGAGGTTGATTTGGCTCAGCAACTTGTGCCTCACTAAATAGTAATATCGAAAATAATGCAATGATTGTGAAAATGTATCTCATAAGATTCTCCATTCTATTTCGTTTTGATTAGATTCCATAATTCTTTTAAGTTCGGTCGTTTACCATACGATAGTATGGTTGTTCTGAATATCTTCCCGGCAACCCATATTGCTACAATTGAAGATATTATTAAAATTATTGTCGTAAGAACAATTTCAAATAAAGATGGTAATTGTATCGGAATTCTTACTGCCATCATCGATGCTGTTAAAAATGGAATGTAAGTAAGCACCTGCACAAGCGTCGAATTCGGATTTTGAATTACCATGATTGCAAGAACAAGGGGTATAATTAAAATCATAACAAGATAACCAGAGACTTGTTGGGCTTCTTGTTCTGTCGAAAGTGGAGCGCCAGCCGCTACAAATATTGCTGCATAGAAAAGATAGCCAAAAACAAAATAGATCAATAAAACAAGTGCATTTATCGGAGGAATCATCGTCATACCAAACTGTAAGCTAAAACCGATTCCGATAAGCGCCCAGAATCCAATTTGTGTGAGACCTAACGCACTTAAACCGATAATCTTACCCGCCATCAAATCATTCGCCGAGCTTGAGGACATTAGAATCTCCACTACACGGTTCGATTTTTCTTCCATCATACTTCGAATAAGAAGCTGTCCAGAGCTCACGATTAAGAAAAACATCATCATCATAAAGACGTAGGACGTGAGAAACATTTTTTCGAAGCCCGCTTCTTCTTCCTTCCCTTCCTTTATTATCTTGATCGTCTTCATATCTATCGGTGCGGTCAATTCCTTTACCAGCATGGGATCAAGTCCTTTTTTCTGGAGCTTCATTTCAACGATTAAATCACGCAGGACACGCTCAATCCTTGAAGTCAATTTGATGTTGCCCGCTTTCTTTGAACGATACATTACAGCGGTATCTGTCATGATCGCCTCACCAATAATAAGATACCCCTCGATTATTTCATCAATTACCAGACTATCTGCATATTTTTTTGCATTCTGGAGATCATCTGGCAATTTCACATCGATTGCACGCAGAACATAATTTGGTTGACCGCTTGGAAGCTTGTACTTCTCTTCTAACGCACGATTGAATGGCTGATAAATCATTCCTGATTGATCTATGATTCCGATTATGATACTCTCTGAATCGGGTCTGCTCATGAGCAATGACGGAACAAGTCCTACTCCGATCATTATCACAGGTGTTAGTAGGAGAGAGATAAGAAATGCTTTCGACTTAATCTTTTCAATATACTCCCACCGAGCAACCTGTAACGCTTTACTCTTCACTAAGCGTACCCTCCTTTTCTTTCATTCTCCTTTCAGCAATTACATTTTTTCTAACTTTGAAGAATTTGAACAGCGTAGCAAGTGTTCCAAGGAAAAATATTCCCGACGTTGTCCATGATAGATTTTTAACAAACAACGTCGCGACAAGTAGAGTTAATGTAACTAATCCAAAAATGAGCAGCGATATGAATTCTCGTTTAATCCTTCTATCTTTCAGGATGCTTGTTTGTCTTTTATCAGTTTGAACAGAAGCCGTTGGTGATCGTTCAATATTATCTGGAACACCAACAACCTCAATGAAGATTGAATTTAGCGATGGCTCTACAAACTCAAATTTCCTTATCTCAAGCTTGGATGAGATTGCTCCGATAATCTCGTTCGAAGAGGGGCTGTTATTCAAAACTAATTCCGCATAATTTTCGTACACTGTTGCCTGTCGAACAAATGGAAGATCGTTTAAAAATTTTCCATCCCCCTCATACTCAAGATGGACAGAATTCTTACCGAAACGCTGTTTTACTTCTTTGACCGAACCTCCTAATACCATTTTACCCCGGTTGATCAAACATATTTCATCCGAAAGCTTCTCTGCCTGCTCCATCTGATGTGTTGAAAATATAACAGCTTTACCTTGCTGTTTTAACTCCATCAAAATATCTTTTAAAAGTATTTGATTGACCGGATCGAGTCCGCTAAATGGCTCATCAAGTATAACAAGCTGGGGATCGTGGAGAATGGAAATGATGAACTGAACCTTTTGCTGATTTCCTTTCGAGAGCTCCTCAACCTTGCTTTGATAGTTTGTCAAAAGATCAAATCGCTCAAGCCATTTGTAGGCACGTCTTCTCGCTTCAGCAATCTCAATTCCTTTGAGACTGGCGAAATAGAGAATTGTATTCAGTAGTTTATTCTTCCGATATAATCCACGTTCTTCCGGAAGATAACCGAGCAGATTACGAATGCTTTCATCGAAAGGTTTGTTGTTATATGTAATCGTGCCTGAATCCGGCTGAATGATGTTCAATATCATCCTGATAGTTGTTGTCTTCCCAGCACCGTTTGGACCAATTAAGCCAAGGATTTCACCCATTCGTGCTTCCAGTGAGACACCATCAACAGCAACAACGGTTGCAAATTCTTTTCTGAGATTGGTAGCTTTCAACATAAATTATTTATGGAGTCAAACGATAAATCATTCTTGGAAACGGAATCGTTTCCCGGACATGGTCAAGACCGCATATCCAGCCAACTGTACGTTCGACCCCAAGTCCGAATCCAGCATGTGGCACCGAGCCATATCTTCTCAAATCTAAATACCACTCGAAAGCAGATTGAGGAAGATGATGTTCTTTTATTCTTTGCAAAATTGCATCATAATCATCTTCGCGCTGGCTGCCGCCGATGATCTCACCATAACCTTCAGGTGCGAGGACATCCATCGCGAGAGCCAGATCAGGATTCTGAGGATCACGCTTCATATAAAATGCCTTCACCTTTGTTGGATAGCGGTGAACGATGACGGGACGGTCGAACTGTTCAGATATTACCGTTTCATCTGTCCCGCCGAAATCATTTCCCCATTCGAAATTGATTCCCTTTTTCTTCAGAATCTCGACAGCTTCAGTATAAGAAATTTTTGGAAGTGGTTTTTTCACGGTTTCTAAAAATTTCGTGTTGCGCTCAAGTGTTTTTAATTCGGCAGATCGATTTTTTAAAACAGAAGAAACAATATGTTCCAGAAATTCCTCTGCCAATTCCATATTATCATTTAGATCTGCGAAGGCAACTTCGGGCTCGACCATCCAGAATTCAGTCAGATGTCTTCTCGTTTTCGATTTTTCGGCTCTAAACGTTGGACCAAAAACGTACACTTTACCGTGAGCTATCGCACCCGCCTCAGCATACAATTGTCCCGATTGTGTAAGATAAGCTTTACCAAGATCGAAGTAATCTGTCTCGAATAATGTGCTTGTCCCTTCACACGCTGCTGGAGTAAAGATCGGCGCATCCATCAAAACAAATCCGCGGTTATCAAAAAATTCTCTGATCGCTTTTATGATTTGATGACGGACGCGAAGAATAGCATGTTGCCGAGATGAGCGCAGCCATAAATGCCGAATGTCCATCAGAAAATCAACACCATGTTCTTTTGGAGTTATCGGATAATCTTTAGCGATCTGGATAATATCAATATTGGAAAGCTCCATCTCGTAACCGCCCGGAGCGCGATCATCTTTTTTAATTTTACCGGTAAGAGTGAGAGACGATTCTTGAGTCAGCGTATCAAACGAGTTGAACGCTTCTTCGGAGATCATTCCTTTTACCATTACGCATTGGAGAATTCCTGTCCCATCCCTTACAACGATGAAGCGTATCTTTCCGCTGGATCGTTTATTGTAAATCCAACCGCTTATTTTTACTTCTTCGCCAACATGATGCTGTAAATCTTCGATGTAAATACGTGCCATAAAACTATAATGAACTCTGGATGAAAGTGTTGGAAAATATACGAAAGAAAAT
>CAYGZC010000326.1:0-48987 GCA_964354225.1 uncultured Chlorobiaceae bacterium
TCTCTTCGATGTTCACGAATAATTCCAAAAGCAACCAGGATTATTCCAACAAAGAGAACCATTGGAAGAATAACAAAAGTGATGATTCCCATGTAGGGTTTCGATTGTGTTGCAAACATTTCCAGAATAATCAGAAACACAATCAATGCCAAGCTCACGCCGGCAACGGCAGCACCTATAAGTGTAATCAGGTTATAAAAAGATGGAGGAAATATTTTCTTCATGGAATCAATTTTCTCACTTAATTTATTGATCTCCGAAAAATTGTTTTATTTTTGCTAATTTAAAGCTATATCAGACTTTATGGTACTAAATATAAGAAATTTTTTGATTCAACGGTAGGCAAATATCATTGCATAGACAATCCATACAATGATGCTAAAACCGATGATTAGAGCTATCGAACCGAATACACGTACTGCGCGAGTGACAATGGGTTGATATGGTTCCACAAGAAAGTTCTCGAGTTTTCCATTTTTTACTAGTTTTTCATATTCGGCGGGCTTATCATGCTTAAGTTCTTCAATTGTCATTCGTCCAGTGAACACGACTATATCCATTGGAAATTTCTCTGGTCGTAGATGTGTGTTGAAGAAATGAACCGTAAAAATAAAACCAACTGCCAGCAATGCCTCATCGCTGTGTATTATTGTAGCCACGTTGATTAACGAGCCAGGCAAAAAGTTCGTGAAAAATTCAGGAAACCAAAGCATTAACCCCGTTGAGCCGATAACCGCAACTCCCCAAAACACAGCCATGTAATCGAATTTTTCCCAATATGTCCAGCGTCCATATTTCGGCCGCGGGCCGCGTCCTAAAAACCATTTCATATTTCCGATGAAGTCATGGAAGTCCTTCTTGTTTGGCATCATACTATCCGGACCAAAGATGAGATTTTTCCAGGTACCAAATTCTGAGCTTTTTCTACGCACGAGATCATAAAGATGAGTGAAGAAAACTCCGAACATTATTACAGCAGCAGAACGATGTATAAAGCCGGCAATTTCAAAACCGCCAAAGATGCGTGATAGAACAACTGCCCAACTGGTGTAAGAAAACTTTAGCGTCATCCCGGTAAGTGCTAAGCTAATGAAACTAACAATCATGAAAACGTGAAGAGTACGATTGAGCCGTGAAAAACGGAGATATTCTTTTTCGCCAGAGTTAGTTGTTGATATTTCCATCGTTCTCCTTATTTTTAATGATTTCTTTAGCTGTAGTCTCGGCTTTCTTTTTTGCAGCCGCCTTCAATTGACGCTGCATCTTCAATGCACGCGGTAACCATAGAAGTGTATGTATTCCACCGAGGATAAAAGTTCCAATCAGAAGCGTTGTCATACCCCAAAATGTCCAGAAAAGAAATGGATATTTTTTCGGGTCGTGATGCGTTGCATGTGTAAGGTAGCCGGCAAATTTTCGGGTTGCGCCGGAATGACACTTCTGACAGGTTCCAATAACATTCTCATGGCTTAGATGAGATTTTGGGTCAGCGATAGGAAGTATATCGTGAGCGCCATGGCAATCGTAACACTTTGCTGTTTTTGTGTAGCCAAGTTGTGATACTTTGCCATGGTAAGTATCAAAATATGTTTTGGCTATATCCTCGTGGCAGCGACCGCACTTTTGCATAATATCGAGTTTAAATCCATCTTCGTCTGCACGGCGGATGGTATGAGCACTGTGACAATCAGCGCAAACAGGTAATTGTTTATCGGTTTTCCCGGCAAGCTTTGCGTGAACACTGCGCTCAAATTGTTCCTCGATACCGTGGTGGCACTTACCGCAGGTTGTCGGAATGTTTTTAGGATTGATGCTCGAAGCAGAATCGGCATGAGGTAAAACACTGTGTGCGGTGTGACAGTTGGTACACATTGCTGTCACTGTTAGTCCGCTCTTCATCAATCCCTTTCCGTGGATGCTTTCAGTATAATGTTCGATGATTTCATGCTGACTGCCTGTATACCGAACTGTCGCTTTCTTACCCTCTCTGTGGCAGCGTGCGCACAACGCGGGAATAGTTGTTGGAAACGTTGGTGATTTGGGATCTGTTTTTCCAAGAACACCGTGCGTTCCATGGCATTCTTTGCAAGTGGGGGCATTCGGGTCATTCTTGGCAAAGTATTGTCCGTGTGTACTTTTCAAATATTGTGTTCCAATTTCAGCGTGGCAAGAAGCACAGTCAACTTTTTTCGTGATCGTTTCGCATGGGCGAAGGTAAGAAGCGTTCACCTCCGAATGACACTGACTGCATGAAACGTTTAAATGGCGTGATAGTTTCACGTCTGTATATTTCACATAAAGATATCGTACATCTTTAGAAGATTTAATATCGCTCTTTTCATGGCAACGCATACAATCTTTATCAGCCATTCCCTGATCATAAAATACTTTCCTCACTTTGTGTGGTTGATGGCAGTCGACGCAGGACGGAAGAACGTTTGCTTCTTTTTCCCACAACTCACCCTTGATAACTTTGCGGTGCACCATCTCTATTTCTGCATGACATTGGGTACACGTTTTTGCTATATTTTTACGCGCGATGGACGACGCCGGATCGGTGTGGCGAAGAATTGAGTGTGCAGTATGGCAAGAGGCGCAGTTTGGTGCAACGATCAATCCTTTTTTAAGTAATCCTTGTCCATGAATACTCTCAGAAAAATTTTCCAAAATATGATCTTCGTGAATATTGCGCTGCTTCTGGACAGTGGCTCCCTCCTCGTGACATTTTCCACATAAATATGGAATCTTCAGAGGTGATATTGGTGAACGAGGATCTTTCGCTGGAAGAATATCATGACTGCCGTGGCAATCTTTACAGTGAGGTGCTAATGGATCGCCGCGTGTTATTGCTTGCCCATGAAGTGATTTTGTATGAAGCTCTTGCTCTGATGAGTGGCATGTTCCGCATACAACTGGTTTCAGTTCCTCATCATGCGGAAATTCTTTTCCTTCAAGATCGGTGTGGCAAGAGATACACACTAATGAGCCGTGGATAGAGATCGAGAATCTTTTCTCATCTATAAAAACAGAAATGGTCTTCCCTTTTCGCTTGCCTGTAAGTGAATTATCACTATGACACCCAAAACAGTCGCTGTTTTCTTGTGCCGCTAAAGGAGCGACACTGTGGATGAGGAACACTGAAAGCCAAAGAGCGAATATGTAGTATGATCTGATGAAAATCATCGTTTTATTGTTTTAGAACCTCTTCCGATTTATAAACTGCTTCAATACTAGCTTCTCCTTTTAATTCTTTTATTAATTCACTTTTCTTGATCTCTTCGAGCTCTAACGGGTGTTCGTCCATCATTTCTTCCTCAGTCAGTGTACCTTTCCAGAATGCGAGATTGATCGGATAAACATCGGGATTGAATATAACAAAATAAAAATGCCAAACGATAATGGCAAGTGTTGCAAGCCATGCTTCATAGTAATGGATTGCCCGCGCAGCATCCCAGCCCAACTTTGTAAGCAATCCCAGAAATGTATTATCGAACCAGAGAATGAATCCCGTTATCGTCATAACAATCGTTCCCCAAATCAGTGCCCAGTATTCCGCCTTTTCTATATAACTAAATCTACCAAATTTTGGTTTGTTCGATGAAAGTCCAAAATAGTATTTGAATACACCGATGGATTCGGTCACATCCTTTGGAACTGGCAGCATATCGCGGAGAAGCTGTTTACCGCGTGGAACGAAGAATATATAATAGAGATGATAAAGACTTCCAACAACCATGACAACTGCCGCAATCCGATGAACATAGCTGCGAACTTCAAACATAATTGGGCTGATGCTTCTGATCGGCGCAACCCACCAGGCATCTGGGAATTTCAATGCGAAACCGGTTAAGACGAGGATAATAAAGCTTATCAATAGTATCGCATGCTGCATACGTTCATTAAGAGTCATGCGAACATACATTCGTGTACCATGATGTTCTTCTGGAATTAAACCACGTCGTATCATAAGCTTACGCTTCGACTTCTTTATGAAGTCAAGAAGATTATGTATGAACATCCCCCCAATGGTACCAATAATTAGGACCAAATAGATAGTAGCAATCCAGTAGAGTAATGGCTCATCTTTATTCTCCGATGTACTGTGGACAGAACCGATAGTGAAGCGTTCATTTGCGCCGGGATGACATTTGCCACAAGTTGCCACGAGGTTCGCTTTAGAGATCATTGATGTAGAATCGCTGGATGGTTTTATGTTATGAACACCGTGGCAGCTTGCACAATTTGCTACTTGAACTGAGCCAGCTTCAGTGGCAAGTCCGTGGTAGCTATCGGAAAATGTTTTAAAGCGATCGCTTGCCAAGCCGTACTTCTGAGATAATTTTATTGAACTATGGCACGGTGAGCAAACCTGCACAGAAATATTTGCGGCTGCAACTCGAGACGTAGGATCGCTTGGGCGTAGAATATTATGTTCGCCGTGACAATCCGTGCACACAGGCGCATCTTTCACTCCCTTTTTTACGGCAACACCATGAATGCTTTCTTCGTACTCCTGTGCAATACTTGAATGGCATTTTGCACATGTTTCAGGAAGATGCATTCTGTTAATAAGAGCAGTTGGCTCCAACCCCTTTTTCATCTCATGACTGCCGTGGCAATCAACACAGTTGGCTGCCTCCGTATTCCCTTTCTGAAGTGCGGCACCATGAACACTTTTTTCATATGCAGCTATAAATCCCGCTGAAGGTGAAGTTTTCGCTTTTACATCTGGATTATCGAGATGACATGATAGGCAAACTTTTTCTTGTTCTATTTTGTACTTTAATGAATCACGAATGCCTGCCAGATTGGAAACTGCATGACGATGACAGGTGAGGCAATTCGGCGCACCGATTATATTGCCGGTAAGCGCTTTACCATGAGCAGACTCGTTAAACTTTTCTTTAATATCAATATGACATTCAGTGCAGGAATCGGTAATCTTTGATTCATGAAATTTTGAACCGGGGACCTTCGATGAAACGATATTATGGTTCCCGTGACAATCTTTGCATGAAACATCAGGCTGCTCACGAGCTTCTAATGATTTTGCCAATTGTGGATGGAAAACATGCTTGGAAATGGCATCATTATGACAAGTCAAACAATTTACCGGCTCAATTTGTTCTTTGTGAGGAATATTATCAGCATTGAAACCTTGATGGCAAGATATACAACGTAACTTCTGATGTGCTGATTTTCTAATTACAGCTTCGTCGACAGAAATGGAAATCTGTTTTCCACCCTTTTCCATCGTCATTGATTTATCGCTGTGGCAAGTAAGACAATCACCATTGGATTGAGCCACAGCAAAATTTGTATTAATTATAAAGAAGGATGTCAGTGATAGAATTATGGAAAACAAGATATTTTTCATGATATTAACACAATAAAAACCCTGCCAGCAATAAGCAGACCCAACAGGGTTACTGGCAGGGTAGGAATATTAACTACATGTTACGATGAGCGATACTTTTAAGATTTTTTTATCGGATGCCTAACTTTACCCCACATTTCTTTAAACTTAAACTCTTTAAACGTCGGGCTTTTTTCATTATGACAAGTCTTGCAATACTTTTCTTTGGCTGCTTCATCTTTGAATTCGATTAATCCCGCAACAATTGCTTTGGCTTTCTCCTTCATAACCGACATGGATTGGTAAGCTGAACCCGCTCCATGGCAGCTTTCACACTGTACTCCATCTTTCACATCGAAAGTTTTATCAAGCAATTTTACATCAGCAGTGATAGTATGACAAGACAGGCATTCGGGCGATTCGATTGCCGGTTTCTTCAATCCTTTTCCCTTCGCGATTTTAAGAGCAGCATCCGACGATAGGACAGTATATGCTTTAGAATGTTTGGATTCACTCCATACTTTAGATTGATTACCTTTGGCATCCGACTTATGACACATTGAGCATTTCTTTACGCCAATAAACTTATTGGATGCTTTTTCCTCTGCCGCACCTGGTAAGACCAGAAAAACAGTTAGCGCAACCAATACAAGGAGAGAAAATGTATACTTCATTGTTGTTCCTTTATTAACATTAAACATATATGGATTATTTTGATTTATTTTTTTTATATTCGGTTTTAAGTGGAGCTGTTTATCAATATCTTCTTGTTCCATCAATTTTATCTGTACTTTATCAGGTTTGACTGTAAGAACGGGCACCGAAGAATACCGAACGACTTTTTCTGCAACGCTTCCCATCAAAGCACGGAGAATACCTGTTCGCCCACGGGTTGAAATAAGAATGAGATCAATTTTGTTTTCATTGGCAAACCTAACAATTTCTTTATAAGGCTCACCGCACCGTACAACTTTCTTTATTTCACCACACTTTGAAAGATACCTGTTTTCTAAAATATTTAATTGTTTCAAGGCGTAATTTGTAGCATCTCGCGAATTTTGGTTAAGGCATTTTACCGATTTCGATTTTCTTCCCAATGCGTTTTCATCTAGAACGTGGAGCAGGTATATCTGTGTCCCATTAAGTTTGAAAATCGGAGTGGCATATTCAAATGTAGCCATAGATAGCTCGGAGAAATCTGTTGTTACAAGCACTCTTTTAAAGTTTTCATTACAACCAAGAATTATTTGCGCGATCTTATTGCTTTATTGGTGAAATATACAAAAAGGTTTACACAAAATGTATGCCGACCTGCTTATCACTACATTCGTTGGAAATGGTTATTTTAAGATAAATTGTATCAAATATGAGAAACAATGTGGGTAATAACCTACTCTATAGGAATTTCTAAATCTTTTATGCGTCGGTAGAGAGTTGGAAGGCGAATATTCAACGCCTGTGCCGTGCTTTCTTTATTAAAATTATGTTTACGTAATTCTGCATGTATATATTGCCGCTTCAAGAGAAGTATGGTTTTCTGGTACCGAGAGGTTAATTCCATCATGGAAAAATTCCGGTAAATCGTTCGCTGTAATTATTTTATCATTACGAAAAATTACACTGCGTTCTATTATGTTCTCAAGCTCCCGGATTTCTCCTTTCCACTCATGCTGCATCAAGAGCTGCACAGCAGTGCTATCAACTCCCTGAATATCTTTTTTCATCTCATGACGGAATTTATTTATAAAATGCTCAACAAGTAGAGGAATATCTTCCTTCCATTCTGACAATGATGTGAGTTTGATTTCCACAACATTGAGACGATAAAAAAGATCCTCACGAAACCGCCCTGCAATTACTTCCTTATGAAGATCACGGTTCGTAGCTGCAATAAAACGCACATCAACAGAAATGGATGTTGACATGCCAACCGGAGTTATTTTCTTCTGTTCAATTGCCCAAAGTAGTTTTACCTGTAGCTGCATTGACATCTCGCTAATCTCATCAAGGAAGAGTGTTCCACTATCGGCAGCTTTAAAGTATCCCATTTTATCCGCGACAGCTCCGGTGAATGCTCCTTTCTTATGCCCAAAGAGTTCACTCTCAATAAGTGTCTCCGGAATAGCACCACAATTGACCGTGATAAATGGCTGTGTACTTCTCTTACTATTATAGTGAATTCCTTTAGCAACCAGCTCTTTCCCTGTGCCGCTCTTACCCATAATAAGAACTGTACTGTCGGTTGAAGAAACTTTCTGGATAAGATTGAACACCCGTTGCATCGGGGCGCTTTTCCCAACAAGGTTAGAGAAATTGGATTCTCGATGAAGTTCCCGTCTTAAAAATTGGTTTTCTATCGTAAGCTTTTTTTGCCCCAGAAGTCGGCGGATTTTTACCAGCAGCTCATCAAACTCGATGGTCTTAAGAATGTAATCTCTTGCCCCGGTGCGCAGAGCTGCAATTGCTGTCTCTAAAGACCCATATGCTGTAATTATTATAACCGATGTTGGTGGATTCATCTGTATAGTTCTTTCCAGCAATTCAATTCCTTTCATCTCAGGCATTTCAAGGTCGGTGATGACAAGGTCAAACGGTTCAAGAACAAGCTTATCATAAGCTGCCCGACCGTTGTTCGCCTCACGTACTGTGTATCCTTCCTTTTGTAAAATGAATGAGATTGATTCACGGATAATTTGTTCATTGTCAACAACTAAAATCCTATCGCTCATATTGCTATCCCGAAATAAAAAGTATTTCTACATCAGACGGTTCTGGAAAAGAGAGATTTCTCCTCCTGAAATTTCGGCAGGTACGCATCGAAGCACATTGTTATGTTCCTCAGGAATAATCTTCCCTGCATTGGAATAATTAACGTGCGTCCTGATTGCACGATAAGCTCATCATTAAGGAGCGGTTGTAGTTTTTCGATGGAGTCCTTGAAGTATTCTTCAAACCAAATTTGAAATTTCTCTTCAACCTTCGTTAAATCAAGCATGAGATCGCACATCAATCGCATGATGACATATTTCCGGATCTCGTCATCAAACGACATCTGGTATCTAACCTCGGTGGCAAATTGTCCATGGACTAATGCATGATAATATTCTTGGAATATTTTAGCATTTTGCACATAATTATTTGCAAAATGGCTAATTGAAGACATGCCTAAGCCAAAAAGATCACAGCCGGCTTTTGTTGAGTAGCCATGGAAATTCCTATGCAGCGTTTTATTCTTCCGAGCTGTTGCCAACTCGTCATCAACTTTTGCAAAGTGATCCATGTCGATATAGACGTAACCGGCGCCTGTGAGTTTTTCAATCGTCATCAAGAGGATTTTCATTTTAACATCTGGTGTTGGTAACTCTTCAAGCTTGATCAGTTTCTGATGAGGTTTGATCCATGGGACATAAGTAAAATTATAAACTGCAATTCTGTCCGGTGAGATTTCAATAGTCTTGTCAAGAGTTTGATTAAACGTTTCCAGTTTTTGAAGGGGCAAACCGTAGATAAGATCGATATTGATGCCTGAGAACTCCAATGACCTCGACCAATTGATAACTTGTTGTGTTATACTTTCACTCTGATCCCTGTTGATTGCATTGAGCACACCCTGATTAAAATCCTGAACACCCATGCTGATACGATTGAAACCATTCAACTACAGAGCTTGAAGGTGTTCCGAGACAAGACCGCGCGGATCGATTTCGGCACTTACCTCAGCTTCACTGTTGGATCTGAATTTTTCTTTAATGTATGAAGTAATCTCTGAGATTTCCGCGGGTTCTAAATATGTTGGTGTTTCGCCGCCCCAATACATCTGCACAACTTTTCGCTGGGAGGATATATAGGATGAGAGAAGATCAATTTCTTTCTTCAGGTAAACAAGATATTCTCTAATTCGCTCTCTGTTTTTCGTTATTGATGTTGTACGGCCACAAAAACAACAAAGACTATCACAAAAGGGGATATGAATATATAATGATAAGTCGGTTGAGACGTCGCTTCTGTTGGTTTTCGAGATTTCCTCGACGAATTTTTCGTGTCCAAATTCTTTTGAAAAAATCGGTGCAGTTGGATAACATGTGTAACGCGGTCCTGGACGGTCATACTTTCTCATTAGTATATCAAGATTTTCTACCGACAGTTTTTCTTTATTCACCAAATTACTCACCGTTCTTTTTTAAAGTTTTTTCTACTAATGGATCGGCAATCGTTGTACCATGAATTCTAAGAGTCGAAATTCAAATCTTGTATAAATTAAATATACAATACAATCTCGCTGGCGATCAATTCTTAACCTTGAGAAAAGCCGCGCCCACATTTTCATCGGTGATAACTATGATAATTGTTCTTTCATTTGAAGTGATGCTATTGCTTTATGAAATTTCTCGGACAAAGAATGATTCAATGTATTTCTATAACTTTTTTTTAATTTCTTTTCTTTCAACCATGATAAGTTAATAAATAAACTTGTCAAAAATACTTTCAAACTCATCTGTTTAACTGTTTGCTAACGGAATGAATTTTGTCTATTGCTTGCTTGTTTGAGCGTAAATGAATAAATTATCTCATATTTAGTAATTCAAGAGCATGAATGAAAGTATGACAGATTTTTCTCCGGCAGTGATCATCGAGCGCAAAAATTTTGATGCTCTCTTCGATGCCTTGAAGCAGATGGGGTATCATATCATTGGTCCCACTCTGCAGAGTGGCGCTATTGTTTACGATACAATGATTGACCTCGGAGATCTTCCGGTGGGTTGGCGTGAAGCTCAAGAGAAGGGAACATATCGGTTGGTAAAGCGGAATGATCTGACACTCTTCGGATTTAATAGTACACCACAATCGTGGAAAAGATATTTACACCCACCCACACAACTTCTCTGGCAATCGAAGAAAAGAGCAACGAATGTAACTATCGCAGAGAACGTATGGAAAGCCGAGAAGCTGGCATTTCTTGGTGTGCGTGCGTGTGATCTTAAAGCTATCGAAATTCTGAAAAAAGTTTTGATCGACAGCCCCTACACAGATACGAATTTCAAGAAAAGGAGTGCCAATGTTTTTATTGTCGCCGTAAATTGCAGTCAAGCCGGCGGCACATGTTTTTGTGCTTCTATGAAATCCGGACCAAAGGTGCAGCAAGAATATGATCTTGTTTTAACTGAAGTGGTTGAGAAAGATCGTCACTATTTTGCTGTCGAAATCGGTACAAAGCGCGGTGCTGAGATAGTAAAAATAATACCTCATCGCGATGCAAAGATAGAAGAAATGGAAAACGCAGAACGGGTTATTGAAAATACTATCACCCAGATGGGACGAGAGGTCGACATAACTAATCTCAAACAACTCCTCTATAATAGTAGTGAACATAAACGCTGGAATGATACCGCAAAACGCTGCCTAACGTGCGCTAATTGTACCATGGTTTGCCCAACCTGTTTTTGTACAACGATCGAAGATGTTACCGATCTTACTGGGCAACAAGCAGAACGAAAACGAAAATGGGATTCGTGCTTTACGTTAGACTTCTCATACATTCATGGTGGAAGCATTCGACCATCCGTTTACTCACGATATCGGCAGTGGCTAACACACAAATTTGCATCGTGGCAAGATCAATTTGGAACATCCGGCTGTGTCGGCTGCGGGCGTTGTATAACCTGGTGTCCGGTCGGTATAGATGTGACTGAGGAAATTACTGCCATTCGAGCAATTGATAATACACAACAATCAAATATTTTAACAAAGGAGAAACAATAATGGAAACACTAGAGCCATTACTAAGTGAACATCCATTTATAAAAGGACTCGACTCTAAACACATCCAACTAATTACCGGATGTGCATCGAATGTCCGTTTCGATGCAGGGCAAATAATTTTTCGCGAAGGTGAAGAAGCTGATCAATTTTATGTTATCCGTCAGGGTAAAGTTGCATTGCAGATTTATACACCGGGGCGCGGATCAATCATCATAGACACACTCATGGATGGCGATATTCTTGGATGGTCGTGGTTAATCCCTCCGTATCTGTGGCGTTTCGATGCAGTTGCAACAGAGCTTACCCGCGCTATCGCCCTCGATGGGAAATGTCTCCGTAATAAATGCGAAGCCGATCATGATCTCGGCTTTGAGCTTCTGAAACGTTTTGCATCAATTGTCGACTCGCGTCTCGAATCTACCCGTATACGATTACTTGATATGTATGATAGCAACGGAAATAAATAAAGATTTGGAAAATAAAATTGCCGTTGAAATGATACCGGAATTTTTCCGTGTCCTGCGTGTTCAAAGAGACACACATGATACATTCACACTTGAATTGGAGCCGCCAAAAAACGGTTTCACCTTCACACCGGGTCAATTTAACATGCTCTATCATTTCGGTGTTGGCGAAGTGCCGATTTCCATCTGTGGCGATCCTGCCATCCACGATAAACTCACCCACACAATTCGTGCTGTTGGAACAGTTACTAAATCAATGCAAAAAATGAAGAAAGGTGAAATGTTAGGTGTCCGCGGCCCTTTCGGTTCTCACTGGCCCGTTGAAGAGTTAGTTGGCAACGATATCGTGATCGTTGCAGGTGGGATTGGATTACCACCGTTGCGACCGTCTATTTACTACATTCTTGCAAATAGGGAGAAGTACGGGAAAGTTGTTCTCCTCTATGGAACACGAACCCCGAACGACATTCTTTATAGAAAGGAACTTGAGCAGTGGCGGGCACGATTCGATATGGAAGTTCACGTTACAGTTGATCGTGCTGCCGTCGACTGGAAAGGTAACGTTGGTGTTGTTACCACTTTGATACAACGGTACCACTTCGATTCATTCAATACCGTGGCAATGATAGTTGGTCCAGAGATTATGATGCGTTTTACTATCCAAGAGTTACAAAAACGTGGTGTTGTGCCGGAAAATATTTTTATTTCCATGGAACGGAACATGAAATGCGGTATCGGTTTCTGCGGACATTGCCAGTGCGGACCAACATTTATATGTAAAGATGGTCCCGTTTATCCGTTCAAAGCAATTAAAGATATCCTTGTGAAGAGAGAAATCTAAAATGGTCAAGAAAGCAAAACCAAAACTTGCAGTCTGGAAATTTTCTTCGTGCGATGGATGCCAGTTAAGCATCCTTGACTGTGAAGATGAACTCCTTGCTGTTGCGGCTGCAGTTCATATAGCCAACTTTCCTGAAGCATCACGCGCAGTTGTGAAAGGTCCATACGATATTTCTCTTGTCGAGGGATCGATCACAACACCACATGATGCGGAACGTATTCATAGTGTTCGTCGGCAATCGAAATTGCTTATTACAATTGGTGCATGTGCAACAGCTGGTGGGATACAAGCGCTCCGAAACTTCAAGGATGTTAAAGAATTTACATCCATCGTTTATGCATCGCCGGAATACATTTCAACATTGAGCAAATCCACGCCCATCTCCGACCATGTACGCGTTGATTTCCAGTTGCGCGGTTGCCCGGTGGATAAATATCAACTCATCGAAGTATTAAATGCTTTTCTTAACGGTCGCAAACCAAACACACCAACATACAGCGTTTGCATAGAGTGCAAGCAGCGGGGAATTGTTTGCCGGATGGTTGCACATCAACAAACATGCCTCGGTCCAGTTACTCAAGCCGGTTGCAATGCCCTTTGTCCATCTTATGATCGAGGGTGCTTTGGGTGTTTTGGTCCAAAAGAAACTCCAAACACTTCCTCGCTTGCAGAATATTGGATCAAACTTGGTATGAGTGAAAGGGACGTTGTAAGAAACTTCCGCGGAATCAATGCTTACGCGAAAGAATTCCGTTTAGAGAGTGAAGCACATGAATAGCGAGAAGGATAAAAAGTTGAAGAGTAAAGCTCCAACTAAGACAATTAAAGTTGATTACCTTGCCCGCGTTGAAGGTGAAGGTGGATTATTTATTAAGATTAAAGACAACGAAGTTTCGGATGTCAAGTTCAAGATTTTCGAGCCGCCCCGTTTCTTTGAAGCTTTCATGCGCGGACGCGATTATAGTGAAGCACCTGATATAACCGCGCGTATTTGCGGCATCTGCCCGGTCGCATACCAGATGAGTTCTTCGCAAGCGATGGAGGATGCTTTCGGTGTGAAGGTTGATCCACAGCTTCGTGCGCTGCGGCGTTTACTCTATTGTGGCGAGTGGATCGAAAGCCATGCACTTCATGTTTATATGCTTCACGCTCCCGATTTTTTGGGCTTTCAGGATGCTATTCAAATAGCGAAAAAATTTCCTGATGTTGTAAAACGTGCACTTGAATTGAAAAAAATTGGTAACGAGTTAATGACTCTCATAGGCGGACGCGAGATTCATCCTGTCAATGTGAAAGTAGGCGGATTCTATCGTGTACCGTCAGAGAAAGAACTGAAACCAATGATTGAGAAACTCAAGTGGGCGCTCGAAGTATCCATTGAAACGGTGAAGCTGACATCGACATTTAAGTTTCCCGACTTTGAGCAGGATTACGAGTTTGTTTCTCTCCGTCATCCTGATGAATATCCGATAACGGAAGGACGACTTGTTTCCAATAAAGGTCTGGATATCTCTCTTCAGAATTATGAAAAACATTTCCAGGAGGAACATGTGGAGCATGCGAATGCGCTGCACTCTGTTCATCTTGGTAGTGGACCCTACCATGTTGGACCGCTTGCACGCTACAATTTAAACTTCGATAAGCTGACACCCAAAGCGCAAAAAGCTGCAAAAAATGCCGACATCGGGCAAAAGTGCAACAATCCATTCAAGAGTATAATAGTGCGGAGTATCGAACTTGTATTTGCATGTGAGGAGGCGATACGGCTTATTGAAGGATACAAGCAATCCGAAAAACCATTTACTGAAATTCATCCAAAGGCAGGGAGTGGATACGGATGCACCGAGGCACCACGAGGAATTCTCTACCACCGTTACCGATTAGACAATGACGGCACAATCCTCGATGCAAAGATTGTCCCTCCCACATCACAGAATCAAAAAATCATCGAGAGAGACCTGCTCAATTTTGTAAAGAGTAACATCAAGCTCTCCGAAGAAAAGCTGACGTGGAAGTGCGAGCAGGCAATTCGCAACTACGACCCATGTATATCTTGCGCCACACATTTTCTGAAACTTCATATCGATAAAAAATAAGACCTTTAGCTTGTTTTTCTTGCCGTTTTTTTGTTATTTGTTAATATCATAGATCTAATAAACAACAGTTTCCATAAACCATTATATGGAGGTGAATTATGGCAACATCAAATCTTATACAGTATCTTAACGGCACGGGAGTTAGTTATCAATTACTCACTCATCTTCCAGCATTTTCGGCGCACGATGTAGCGGCTGTAACACACGTACCCGATAGCGAGCTGGCTAAAACACTTGTTGTAAAAGCTGACAATAGCCGATGGCTTGCAGTGTTGCGAGCCGATTACCGCATCAATGATCGGATGCTGAAGAAAGCTCTCGGTGTCAAGCATGTTCAGCTTTTATCGGAAGACGAGCTAACATCGTTATTCCCGGATTGTGAAATCGGTGCAATGCCACCACTGGGAAATCTTTATTCAGTTCCGGTGGTCGTGGATAAATCGCTCGTTGAAGATGAGGAGATAGTCTTCAATGCGTGCACTCACACGGAATCTATTAAAATGAAATTCAAAGATTTCGAGAATCTTGTGAAGCCAAAAGTTGCCGATTTTGCCGAGCCGCCGCACACGGCAGAAGACCGAGAGTGGTGAACGGAGATAAAAGAATCCTTGTCATAGGAATCGGCAGCGAATATCGGAGTGATGATAGGATTGGCATCAAGATAGCCCGATCCTTGAAAACAAAGAATCTTCAGGATGTCGAAGTCGTCATAGAAAACGGAGATGGTGTTACATTGATGGAGCGATGGAATGAAGCAGAAACTGTAATTCTCATCGATGCAGTATCATCTGGCGCCGAGCCGGGTACCATTCATCGCATTGATGCGAACGAACAGCAGATACCGGCGACGTTTTTTCACTCATCCACACACGCTTTCGGCATTGCAGAAGCAGTTGAGATTGCGCGAAGCTTGCACCAACTCCCATTACGATTAATTATCTACGGTATCGAAGGAAATAATTTTGGCATCGGGAGCGAGTTATCGTCTGCAGTTCATGCAGCAACAGAACCAGCAGTAAAATTAATCATAGACGAAATAAAAAACCTGACAGATCCAAAATGATCTGCCAGTACTGGTAATGAAGGTAGGCGCTAAAATAGCAATGGTGAAGCAAAAGATCAGCTGATGGATTTTATAAATCGTTATTGGAAGACAAACATTTAAGACTTAAATGTCTTATATATTATTTATTATTTTTGAGAACTCTGTTATTTAATGTTTCGCATAAATGAAAATATCATCAATATATATTGATAAAATAAGATATAAAGCTCATTCCCTTGCATTTTTTCAATGGCATAAAAATTGTCGAAATAATTCAATACTTCGTGGCTTCAAGAATTTGTATTATCGTTTCGAACCTGAAAATTTGAATTTTTAGGTGGTGGAATAAGCATATAAGGTGAACATGATCTGGAACCAATTTCCTGATTTTATATTTAATGACGATATAATCGTTGTTAATTCTCTGAATCGAAGATTTTTACTTACAAAGTCTTCTTCCAATTGCTATTTTTTATACAATGTATCCTATCTATAAAGAGCCTTGGTCTATATTCATTATTTATCCCAATTGGGTAAAACTTATCATCGTTGGTTGCCGTGCGAATTTAAAAATTCATTTCGAAAATATTATTAACAAACAAATTAAACATTAAAAAGAAAGGGAATTATTATGAAAATTGCAGTTATCGGTGGCGGCAACATCGGGGGCGTACTGGTACAGGAAATCGTGCGTCGTCGGTTGGCACGCCATGTTAGTCTGGTTGATGTGAAAGGACCTGATCTGTCCAAAGGCAAATGTCTGGATATTGCCGAAGGTTCACCGATCATTTCATCGGATGTGGTTGTCGAAGGATCGAAAGAGTACGACGTTATCGCCGGTGCAGATTTGGTTATTAACACGGCCGGTGTGCCGCGCGCCGCAAGGCCAGACGGCACCATTCCCACACGGGAAGAATTATTGGCAACCAATTTAAAGATCACCGATGCGGTGAGCGAGGGTATCTCCAAATTCTGTCCGCAGGCGATTATCATTTCGATTGCCAATCCATTGGACGCTATCGTTTATCGTCTATTTATGAATTTAAAACCGGCGCGTGAAAGAGTGATGGGTATGGCTGGGGTGCTGGATTCTTCGCGCTACAGCTATTTCGTAGCTAAAGAAGCCGGTGTAAGCGTTGAGAACGTGGAAGCAATGGTTCTTGGTGGTCATGGCGACGATATGCTGCCGATCCGTTCGGCTTGCCGTATCGCCGGGATGCCAGTGGAAAAATTCATCGCTGCTGAAAAATTGGATGCTATAGAAGCTCGCACGCGCCAGGCCGGCGGCGAGGTCGTTAAGTTGTTAGGCAGCGGCTCGGCATTTGTCTCTCCATCATGGGCAGCATTGGAGATGGCCGAAGCGATTATTTTTGATAAGAAAAAGATTCTGCCGGTCTGCACACTACTCAAAGGCGAGTATGGTGTCGATGGTTTATTTATCGGCGTACCAGTTGTTTTAGGTGCCAAGGGCATTGAAAAAATCATCGTCATGGATTTGACTGACAAGGAAAAAGCGGCTTTCGCCAAGTCCGTCGCATCGGTAAAGAAATCGAGCGATGAAGTTCTGTCCTTGACGAAGTAAATCAATCAGCAGCAGAGGCAGCAACAGTATTTTTTTCTCCGAATTTACTATCGAAGAGAAAGAAGCGTTGCGAAAATCGGCGGCAGATGTACAAGAAGGAATCAATGACTGGATGAAACTTACAGGTACATAATAATATTAATTCGCATATATCCCCTCTCTGTGTTAAGAGAGGGGATCGTAATAAATATAAAAAGTTATTATCTAAGATAGCATATGCCACTGAAGATTGGGGATCTCTTCTTACCTTGAATTCACAATCGGGAACTAAATACGAACTCCGTTTCTAAGGAGACGATATTTATGTATTTAATTAAAACTGAAGAGATTCTTACTAATCCAATTGAGTCAAATAAATCGGTTCTTTTGATAAAAGTTTGCAATATCCTTAAATTAGAAGAAAATAACCACGACTTGAGATAGAAATATATTTTTGTGAATAACCATCGTATAACAATTCCAATTGTCACCAAGTTAATTCTAAGTTTTCTGCTAATTATAATCATCACTTGTACTGTTTTTATTGTGGTTGGAGTTCAACTAATTAGTGATCGTATAGTATCAGAAGCGCAGGAGAAAGTACAGATGGATCTAAACTCTGCGCGAGAGATTTATTTGAACAACTTAGAAAAGATTTCAGATGAAATTCGCTTTGTATCAGACCGTACTTTCGTAAGGGACGGCTCGGTATACAAAGATAGGAGGAATCTCACAGAGAAACTCAAAGCAATCAGAGAAAGAGAGAAACTTGATGTATTAACTATCACCGATGAAGCGGGTACTGTTCTTTTACGAACCACCAATCCCAGCCTTTTCGGAGATAATCAAAGTCATGACGAGTTATTGAAAGCAGTGTTATCTACAAAAGAGCCTGTTGCTTCAACATCAATTATATTGGCTGACGATCTCCAAGAGGAATCTCCATCTCTTGCAGAGAGAGCGTATTTAAAGTTTATTCAGACTCCTATGGCAAGAGTTAGAGAAGAAGAAGTAGAGACGTCTGGTCTAATGCTTAAAGCCGCTGTTCCGATACATGATTTAAACAACAAGTTCATTGGTGTGGTGTATGGCGGAAGGTTGCTAAATAAAAATTTTAAAATTGTTGATAAAATAAAACAAACGGTTTTCCAAAACATGGTTTACAAAGGTAAGGATGTTGGGACAGCTACTATCTTTCTGGATGATCTCAGGATATCGACAAACGTAATAAATGAAGATGGTTCAAGAGCAATCGGTACACGTATTGCGGAGGAGGTATATAACCAAGTAGTGAAAGAAGGGAACCAGTGGATAGGGAGAGCTTTTGTAGTGAACAATTGGTACATTACCGCTTATGAGCCGATCAGGAATATAAACAACAAAATAATAGGAATCCTGTATGTTGGCATACTAGAGGAAAAATATGTAGATATCAAAAATCGAACTATAATTGTTTTTATTGAAATTACGCTTATAGGTGCACTTGTTGCTATGGCATTATCCTATTTTATTTCCCGTAAAATTTCTGGTTCTGTCCGGAAACTAGTTTATGCATCTAAGGAATTAGCTAAAGGCAATCTCGACGCTACAGTGGAAATCAAATCTCATGATGAATTATATGAATTAGCAAGTTCGTTTAATCTCATGGCTTCTGCATTGAAAACAAGAGATGAAAAGTTGAAGGAGTTTGCTAGGAAAAAAATTATGGAGTCGGAAAGACTGGCAGTTATTGGACAGTTAGCTGCTGATGTTGCTCACGAAATTAATAATCCATTACAAGGAATTGTTACGTATTCTCACCTTCTATTAGAAAAGATGCCCCAAGGAAGCTCAACGAAAAACTCAATAAAGAAAATAGTAATTCAAGCTAACCGATGCACCGAGATCATCCGGGGATTACTTGATTTTTCTCGACAGAGAAAACCTCAAAAGAAACCATCTAATGTTAATCTCATATTGCAAGAGTGTGTGTCCCTTGTAGACAACCAAGCTATATTCCATAATATTAATATTATCAAAGATTTTACAGAGAATATACCTCAGGTTGTAATTGATCCATCACAAATGCAACAAGTGTTTATGAACATGATTATAAATGCAGCCGAAGCTATGGGTGGGAATGGACAATTAACTTTGGCAACAAGATTAGATGCTGTAGAGGGATCCATCGAGGTGGAATTTGCTGACACTGGACATGGAATCACTGAGGAGAATTTGGAAAGGATTTTTGATCCCTTTTTTACAACCAAGGAAGTTGGACATGGTACGGGTCTCGGCTTAGCAATTAGTTATGGTATAATCAAGGAGCATAAAGGTATCATTTCAGTTCAGAGTGAAGTCGGTAAGGGAACGACGTTTGTCGTACGGTTATCAGTAACAGCAGAAGAAAAGGCATAGAAGTGGAAAACAAATATAAGATACTGATCATTGACGACGAGGATGTTGTTTTAGATTCTTGCACCGAAATTCTCGCCGGTAGCGACTATAATCTATTAACTGCGATGGATGGAACAGCAGGATTGAAATTTGTGAAGGAGTTCCTACCAGACCTTGTTTTCGTTGATCTCAAAATGCCTGGGATTTCTGGTTTCGAAGTTATAGAGAAAATAAAAACCTACGATCCCACAATAGTATCTATTGTAATTACAGGATATGCTACAGTTGGTTCGGCCGTAGAGGCAATGAAGAAGGGTGCATATGATTTCCTTCCTAAACCATTCACTCCTGAAGAACTGCGTTTAATCACTCGTAGAGGTATGGAAAAAAGGAAATTGGTTTTAGAAACTTTGGCACTAAGAAGAGAAAAGGAAATGCTGAGAGAACATTTCGGTGCTATCGTTTCCCATGAACTGAAAGCTCCTCTGAATGCTATCCAACAGAATTTGTTTGCATCAATAGCAGAATTATCTCATAAACTAACAGATGAAGAAAAGAATCGGTTTGAACGAATGAAATCTCGGATTGACGAACTTCTAAAACTGATTCACACCTGGCTCAGAGTTATATCTGCGGACATCGGGATTATTAAAGAAAACTTTAAGCCTGTTTCCATGGCTAATATTACATCTAAGTCAATCGAAAGCATACACACGCATGCAATGCGTAAAGATATTCAGATAATAACCTCAATTACAGAACAATTAAAACTTGTAAGTGGAGATGAAGGAACCTTAGTAGAAGTATTGGTGAATATTATTGGTAATGCTGTCAAATATTCTCGCATGGGAAGCCAAGTCAATGTTAAAGTTGAAGAGAAAGAAAATGATGTTTTAATTTCTGTTACAGATACAGGTGTAGGTATATCTAAGGAAGATCTTCCATATATTTTTGATGATTTTTATAGAGGTAAGCTCGATCCGGCAACTGAAAGAGGTTCGGGGCTCGGCTTAGCCATAAGCCGACGTATAATCGAGATTCATGGTGGACGGATATCAGTAGAAAGTGAATTTGGTAAAGGCAGCATTTTTTTAATTCATCTACCAGTAATTAAGAGTGGTTAACACAATTCCCACCTATAAATAACTTGATTATTTTTCAATTTTCAATTATCAGAAATAAATAAAAAGCACTTTGAATATCTATCTTGAAAGTTGATAGTTAATCAAATAGAAAAATAAAATCCTAAAGATACAAGTGAGTAATTATAAATAAGACATATATATCCACTTTATCGATATATATATGAATATTATTATTATTAAATTTGAGAACATTGATTTTATTGTTCGCACTACTGAAAATTACTGGAGCTAAAAGTGTAGTAAATTACTAAAATTCATACCTATCACTATAATTTCACTGGCATAGGAGTTGTAGTTTGTAGGGCTTTAATAGTAAAAAGTTTATGTGATTTCTTCTCATAATCGCTATTCATAAGAGTCATGAGTATTGCATTGCTAACACAATCCCAATAAAGTAGGACAAATTCTTAAGGAGTATTAGATGAATCAACAAAAAAAATTATTAATAATTGATGATGATCCAGATTTTGTCGAGGGTCTTAAATCAATTCTTGAAACAGCTAACTACAGCGTTGATGCCGCATACAATCCCAAGGATGGATTCCAAGCATTACAAAGCAAGCGTTATGATTTGTTATTGCTCGATGTTATGATGGGAAGAGGTGCAGAAGGAATCATGCTTGCACGGAAGATAAATAAGGATCCAAAATTACGAGAAATTCCAGTATTAATTATAACTGGCATCAGAGAACAAATGGCTTTTCTCTTCCCAGGGCAAGCCGTACATCCTCACCTTTTACCTGTGGATGAATTACTTGAGAAACCCGTAGAACCAAAGTTACTTCTGGAGAAGGTCAGCACTTTACTGAAAACTGCAGAGGCAAAAAAAGTTCAAACTAAAAAATAGGAATTATTATGGTGACTAGACCATCTTTTAGTGAAGAGATTGCCGGTCTCTTGCACGCTACACATGCTAATGCGATTAAGACTTGTATTCAGTGCGGAACTTGCTCTGGCAGTTGTCCAGTTGCAAAATTTATGGATCATTCGCCACGAAAAATAATTGCTATGATCAATGCAGGTCTTAAAGATCGAATACTTAATTGCAATACCTACTGGTATTGTGCATCATGTTACTATTGTACTGTTAGGTGCCCACGGGGAATAGACATAGCAGAATTGATGTATGCCCTGAAGCGCTATTCAATATGGAAGAACCAATACAAGGAAGGTTTGGTTGGTCCCGTATTCTCAGAGACTTTCGTGAAAACGATTTTGAAGAGTGGAAGATCATACGAACCTGTTTTGGCAACATCTTACTTTTTTACATTCGGGCTTCAGGAAATGTTAATGGAAGCACAAACAGCTACGAGCCTTATGCTGAAAGGTAGAATTCCCGTTCTTCCACCAAGGATTAAAAGACTCGATAACTTTAGGCGGGTGATAAGGAAAATTATACCTCTAGGAGAACCAGCATGAAAAAATATGGATATTTCCCCGGATGCTCTCTCGAGAAAATGGCTAACAGCTATCACCTTTCTACTCTGGAGACAACAAAAAAACTTGGTGTGGAGCTGAAAGAATTGGAAGATTGGAATTGTTGCGGTGCGACAGCCTATTTTCATGTCGATGAACTACTCGCCAATACGCTTTGTGCCCGAAACTTGGCGATAGCTGAAAAAGAAAAATTGGATGTGGTTGCTCCGTGCAGTGGTTGCTATAAAAATTTATACTTTGCAAATACCCATCTCAATCAAGATCCGGATTTAGCAGAACATATAAATATTGCTCTACAAGAAGACAATTTGCATTACTCGGGTAAGACCAAAGTTCAACACTTAATCGAGATTTTTATAAATGATATCGGATTGAACGAGGTAAAAGCGAAAGTTATACAACCCCTCGACAATCTTCGCGTAGCACCGTATTATGGGTGTCAAATATTGAGGCCCAAAAAAGATAGTGAAGATGTGGAACAACCGCGATTTTTTGAGAACTTGATTTCCTCCATAGGAGCAACACCTGTAGATTTCCCGCTTAAACTTCGCTGCTGTGGCGGTGCATTAATTATTACCAGTCGTACGTCTGCATTAAGTTTGGTGCGTAATCTGCTTCAGAATGCAGTCGATTCTGGTGCGAATGTAATTGCAACTGCATGCCCGCTTTGTCAGGTCAATCTTGAATGTTATCAAAAGCAGGTCAACCAAGAATTCGGGACGGAGTTATCTATTCCAATTATGTATTTTACCCAGCTTATCGGATTAGCTTTTGGGATTTCTCCTAAGAGTTTAGGAGTTGGAACTGAATTAGTTTCAACACGTCCAGTATTAACCTATGCTGAAAAATAAAACAAGCGAGATAAACATCAACAAGGAAGCAAATTATGAACATAGTCGTTTTTCTTAAAATGGTGCCAGATGTCGTCGAAGAATTAGTAATAGGAGAAAGTGGTAAGTCTCTTGATACTCAGTTCTTGAGGATGAAGTTAAATGATCCTGATGACTATTCGTTAGAGGAAGCACTCATTTTAAAAGAGAAATATGGAGGAACCGTTACTGTAGTGGCGATGGAAGCTCCTGAAGTGGACGATGTGCTGTTCACAGCATTAGCGAAAGGTGCTGACCGTATTGTGAAAATCCCTGGAGATTGGACGGGCATTCAGGCACCGGGAATAGCAAAACTTCTCGCATCATATTTTACTTCCGCAAATCGCCAACTTGGTCCAGAGACGTTAGTACTCTTAGGTTCTCAAGCAATAGACGATTTGGAAGGAGAAGTAGCTCCTTATTTATCAGAAATCCTCGGTGTACCATACATCGGAGTTATTACTGGAATTAGTCTGGATGCGGGAAAGAAAAAAGTTAATGTGATAAAAGAATTTGCAGGCGGGCTTCGAGGTGAATTCGAGTTGTCTCTACCAGCTGTGATCGGAATACAGGCAGCAGAAAAACCCCCACGGTATGTTCCGGTTGCAAAGGTTCGTTCGATCATGAAAACTGCTAAGATCGAAACCGTTGATATCACAGCACCCGAAATTACATCAGGCGTTTTGGTTGATAAAATGTTTATACCTGAAGCTGGCGGTAAAGCAAAAATGATAGAAGGACAGCCCGAAGAGATATCTGCTAAGGTAATCGATTTACTAAAAGAATGCGGGGTTTTAAGGAGATAATAATTATGCCAGGACCTATTCTTATATTAGCTGAACACTTAAAGGGGGAAATTGCTGATATTATTTATGAAATGTTAGGCATTGGTCGGAAACTTGCCGATGAGTTGAAGGTTCCTCTGCATTCTATAGTGTTTGGAAAAGATGGCGAATCCATCGCCACACATTTGGGAGTTTCGGATTCAGTATTTGTTTTAAATAATCCTCAAATGGATATCCCATCACCCGATGTAGCCAGTAATATACTTAAGAATCTCATCGAGCAGAAAGCTTATTCTCTTGTGCTCATCGGAGGAACGAATGTTTCTACCGGTATCGGACCAAAACTATCAATCCGTAGTGGTTTACCCTTCGTAAATTTCTGTAGGAATATTTGGGTGAAGGATGGGACGTTTGGTTTTACAAGCCAGCTTTTTGGAGGAAAGATTTTATCGGACATCAGTTTACCCGGCAATCGCGGGATAATTAGTATCTACCCTGGTTCTTTTCCAAGTAATGCTGGGAAGAACGATAAAAAACCTCCGGTAGAAATACTTAGTCTCCCTGTAGAAGAAACCAAAGTCGTATTCAAACAATATATTGAACCAGAAGCTGGCGATGTAGATATTACAAAGCAAGAGGTTTTAGTTTCCGTTGGTAGAGGCATTTCTAATGCAGATAATATTGCAATGGCAGAAGAGTTAGCTACTGCACTTGGTGGTGCGGTATGTGCCTCGCGTCCAGTGATCGATCAGGGATGGCTGCCATTAAGTCGTCAAGTCGGAAAATCCGGAATGACAGTGAAACCAAAACTATATTTCGCTTTGGGGGTTAGCGGTGCTCCTGAGCACTCAGAAGGTATGAAAGATTCGGGACTGATCCTTGCAATTAATACCGATCCAAATGCCCCAATTTTTAGTGTGGCGCATTATGGAATATGTGCTGATCTGTTTGATATAATTCCACCACTTATAGAGAAACTTAAAACTTAAAAAAAGTGGATAAACATTGAGATGGATCCAATACAAATAAATATCGTAGGCATTCCTGGACTTATCCTTTTTTGGATAATTACACTTATTGCTTTCGGATTATTTGGGAAGCGAATTACTACGCTCGTTAAGCTCTTAATGCGGGCAAAACCAGAAAACCGGTTCGATAATCTAGGAAAACGAATTTTATCCTTGTTTACTTTCGTACTCGGCCAGAAACGTCTACTCCATGAGTATGTTATCGGAGTTGCACATTTCTTGATCTTCTGGGGATTTTTACTGTTCGCAGGAACATTCGGCTGGAACCTTCTTAAGTGGTTGTTCCCATTTTTACCTTATCCCTATGCCGATGAAGTAGGAATTATCAGAATATTTTTCGTAATCTTCTCTATCTTTACTCTACTAAGCTTAGCAGTAGCGACCATACGCCGTGTATTTTTCCCGCCTGCGCATCTCCAGAAAACAGCGGATGCATACATCATTATTACTCTGATTTCCTTAGTTGTGCTTACTACATTTTTCGGATTAGGATTTCGTGCAGTTGCTGTGGGACCTGATGAGGCAAGTTTAAATCCCGCGGACAATCTTCTGTTCTCAGTCTTCTCCGGTATATCAGTAGACTCAGCAAGTGGATTGTTTCTTTTAATGATGTGGATGCACCAAATAGTTGTGCTCGGATTTCTTGCTTATCTGCCTTATTCTAAACATCTGCATCTTCTTGCATCACCATTTGGTGTTTTCTTTGCAAATACGGATCAGATAAATAGTTTAGATATAAAAGGTTCGAAGGAAGAAACATCGGCCGGTGCTTCGCAATGGAATGAATTTACGTGGCGACAGTTGTTAAACAGCTTTGCGTGTGCAGAATGTGGCAGATGTGATCGTGTTTGTCCTGCATTGACATCAGGTTTTAAATTGTCGCCAAGAGAGATTATTCATCACCTTAAAGAACACATCCTTGAAGCAGGTTTTAGTGGTAATGGCAATAAAGCATCTGGAGATAATGGAATCCGTCCATTAATTGGAGGAATCGTATCTGAAAAAGAACTTTGGGCATGTACGACTTGCTTATCTTGCATGGAGCGATGCCCGGTGCTCAATGAGCATATTCCGCTAATTGTTAATATGCGTCGGTACTTAGTTAGTCAAGGAACTATCGATAACACCTTGCAGGACGTCCTCACAAAGATAGGCCGGTATGGAAATTCTATGGGCCAATCGGATCGAATGCGCGCTAAGTGGACACAAGGATTAGATTTTAAAATTACGGATGCCCGAAAAGAGTCTGTTGAATATCTCTGGTTTGTCGGCGACTATGCTTCTTATGATTCACGAATTCAGGATATTACAAGAAGAACAGCTAAAGTATTCCAGAAGGCAGGATTAAGTTTTGGAATTCTTTATGAAGGAGAAAGAAATTCCGGAAACGATATTCGCCGAGTTGGTGAAGAGGGCTTATTCGATATTCTCAAAGAGAAAAATCTTCAAGCGATTAAACAGTCAAAATTCAAAAACATTATTACTACGGATCCACATACGTATAATACACTAAAGAATGAATATATTTTGAATGGGGAAACAAACGGTAATTCTCATATTATGCATTATACCGAGTTATATGATCGATTAATTCGCGATGGACAATTAAAGTTTAATAAAAAATTAAATTATACAATTACCTATCATGATCCCTGTTACTTGGGCAGATATAATGGCATCTACGATGCACCAAGGAGAGTTCTTGATGCGACTGGAACAAAATTAGTAGAGATGCCGAGGAACCGCGCGAGAAGTTACTGCTGTGGCGCAGGGGGTGGTAGAATCTGGATGGAAGATGAACCGGGTATAAAAGAACGTCCATCGGAAAGTCGGGTGCGAGAAGCTGTGTCACTACCCGGAGTTCAAGCGCTTGTCGTTGCTTGTCCTAAAGACATTGTGATGTTTCAAGATGCATTAAAAACAACAGGAAATGAAGGAAAGATTGGTATTAAAGATATATCGGATCTTGTCTATGAAGCCATTGATTAAAATAAAAAAGGATTGAAATAATGTCGCTCACAGAAGAACGCATTACTGCTATTTGCGATATCACCTTGGAGAATTTAACTAAGACTCCCGAGGGAAGACTGGTATTAACATGCATCCAATGTGGCACTTGTGCAGGTACCTGTCCCCACGGTGATTATATGGATTATCCTCCAAGGCGGATCATCGCATTACTCCGTCTCGGGGAACTTGAAGAAGTCTTTAATTCAGAAAGTCTTCTTAATTGTGTTGCATGTTATTCCTGTATGGCGCAATGCCCAAGAGGTATCGCGTTGACTGAAGTTCTTCTTCCATTGATGAAAGAAGAAATGTTTGTAAAACTTCCTCAGGTTCCAGCTGAATTACAGACGGCACTGCAGAACACACTGCGTTATGGAAATCCCCAAGGAATATCACCAAGGAAGCGAGCAGATTGGGTTAAAACCGCTGGTGTTCCAATTCGCATTCTTCCCACCGATCCGAAGCCAACGGACGTTCTCTGGTTTGTTGAATGTTACACCTCTTTCCATCCGCGGGGTCAGGATAACAGTCGGGCGGTTGCAAAATTATTTCACGCTCTTGGTGTAGACTTCGCTATACTGGGCAATGATGAATATTGCGCCGGAGAATGTGCGCGTTTGGTAGGGGAAACAGGATTATTCGATAACCTGCGGCAACGGAACATGAATTTATTCCGTAAATATAAATTCAATAAGATTGTAACTGGGGGTGCTCATGCTTATGATGCATTTAAATTTCTATATCCCTGTCATGGTTTTAACTATCCATTGGAACATACAACACCATTCTTTGCTAAAAGATTGAATGAGTTGAAACCAAAATTAACAAAGAAATTAAATTACTTAGCCACTTACCACGATTCATGTTGTCTTGGTCGACACAATGGTATTTACGACGATCCACGGAATCTCCTTCGGGCAATTCCGGGGATTAAACTTAAAGAAATGTATCATACTCAAATTACTTCGCAGTGTTGTGGTGGCGGCGGCGGTGGGATGTGGCTTGACACTTATTTTAAAGCAAAAAATATGGAGAGACTTTCAGAAAAACGAATAAAAGAGGCAGAGGCAACAGGAGCCGATGTTCTCGTTGTTTCTTGCCCTTATGAGATTTCACGATTTGAAGATGCACTAAAAGTCATGGGATATGAAAACAAAATGATAGTTCGAGATGTAGTAGAACTCTTAGCAGAATCATTAGGAGAAAATTAATATGGAAGAGAAAAACGGACAAGTAAAAATTGGGATGTATATCTGTCATTGCGGTGTTAATATCTCTGCAACAGTTAGAGTCGCTGAAGTTCGAGATTTTATCGCTAAACAGCCAAATGTTGTGATAGCACGCGATTACAAATTCATGTGTTCTGACCCCGGGCAAGATTTAATCAAAGATGATATTAAAAATTTGGGAGTTAATCGGGTTGTTGTCGCAGCATGTTCACCGCTTATGCATGAGTTGACCTTCCGCTTAGCGGCAGAATCAGCAGGGCTGAACCGTTACCTTGTACAGATTGCAAATATACGTGAACATTGCTCGTGGATTCACGACAATGTTGATGAAGCGACGAAGAAGGCTATTGCATTAGTTAACGCCGCTGTTAAACGTGTTGCACTTCATCAACCGCTCGAGATTACCTATTCACCCATGAATAAGAATACACTTATTGTTGGTGGTGGAATTGCTGGTATCCAAGCCGCGCTGGAGATTGCAAACGCAGGCTACCATGTGTACCTTGTAGAAAAAGAACCAACTATTGGTGGAAAAATGGGGCAGTTCGATAAAACATTCCCTACGCTTGACTGCGCTGCCTGTATTTTAACACCCAAGATGGTTTCTGTTGGTCACAGGAAAGATATCACAATGTTATCGTATTCTGAGGTGGATAGCGTCAGCGGTTATATGGGAAATTTTAAAATAAAGATTAGGAAGAAAGCACGTTACGTTAATACCGATAAATGTACAGGCTGTGGACAATGTTGGAGTCAATGCCCAGGAACACGCATCCCTGCTGGCAGAGCTATCTATATAGAGGATAAACTTGTGAATCAGATATTAACAAAACCACAGGAATAATACAATTTAGATAACTATGACGCTATCGGAAATAATAGAATCTCTTTCTTGTGAAGTGTTTACAGGTAATGATCAATTGCATATGAGAGTTGAGTTTGGATGTGCTTCCGATCTGATGAGCGATGTATTGGCATTTTCTCAGGCCGGCGCACTTCTTCTGACAGGATTAGTGAATAATCAAACAGTTCAAACTGCCTACATCGCGGAAATAAAAGCTGTTGTATTCGTAAGAGGAAAGAAACCGAGTCGGGAAGTGATTTCTCTGGCACAAGAGAAAAAAATTCCACTCTTCGGAACACCGTACTCGATGTATGAGGCATGTGGATTGCTCTATAAAAAAGGTCTCGTTCCAACGATGGCTTGTGTTCCGTGCAAAGCATAAGATGGATAAAGCGTTTTCACAATCGTTCAAAATACAAGGTGGAAATATCTATGATGCAGGTAAAGCATCAACTGGGATTAAAACGATTTTAAAACAACTTGGAATTAATGCGGCTGTTATACGGCGGGTTGCAATTGCTGCATATGAAGCAGAAATGAATGTGGTTATGTATGCAAAACACGCTACTATGACGTTCGAAGTAACACCGAAGCAAATCAACATCATAGTTGAGGATGAAGGACCTGGTATTCCGGATGTTTCGCTGGCGATGCAAGAAGGATATTCAACGGCGACACCGGAGATGCGAGAGATGGGCTTCGGCGCCGGAATGGGTTTGCCGAACATCAAAAGAAATTCAGATTCTTTTAAGATAGAATCTATCGTCAGTAAAGGTATAAAATTGGAAATTAAAATAAACATAAACTAACTCATGCGGAATGACTTTCGCTCCATAAGGATTGACACAGAAAAATGCGAAGGGCGCATGGCATGCATGAGGGTATGTCCAACACAAGCTATTCGCGTTCGGGTCGGTAAAGCAACGCTTCTTAACGACCGCTGCATAGATTGCGGCGAGTGCGTCCGCGTTTGTCCTAATCATGCCATTATTCCGCAAACAAGTTCATTTAGCGATTTTTCTAAATTCAAATACACTATCGCGCTTCCCTCGCCTGTTTTTTACTCCCAGTTTGGGAAAGATGTTTCTCCCTCAGTAATCCTTAATGCCCTGAAAAAAATCGGTTTCGATGATGCCTATGATGTTGCTTGCGCCTCAGAATCGGTAAGTATTGCAATTCAAGAGTATCTCGATTCAAACAAAAGCCCGCGGCCACAGATTGCACCATTCTGTCCTGCCATTGTCCGGCTTGTTCAAGTACGTTATCCGAATTTATTGGATAATCTGATTCCTATTGAATCGCCAATGGAAATTGCAGCCCGTGAAGCAAAACATCTCAAGATGAAAGAATTAGGACTGAAGGAGAAAGAAATTGGCTGTATCTATATTACACCTTGTCCAGCGAAAACAATTTCAATTAAATATCCACCCCGGAAGAAACATTCATTCTTGGATGGCACAATTTCAATAACTGAAATTTATCCTTCGTTGGTGCAGGTTTTATCTCAATCTAACGGCGATTCTATAAAAACAGAAATTCGCGGACTTGGCTTAGGCTGGCCCATAGTAGGCGGACAAGTTGCTTGCCTAAAAGCCGAAGATTGTATCTCTATCGCCGGTTTGAACGACGTTACAAGAATATTTGAAGAAATTGAAAACGGCAAACTTAAAGATATACAATATATAGAATGTCATTCTTGTCCAACAGCGTGTGTCGGCGGCTCGCTCACAGTCGAAAATCCTTACATTGCTCGCGGTCGGGTGCTTCGTGTTGTGAAAAAGTTTGGCAGTGTGCCTTGCCAGGACAGGGATAAAATTCGTGAGCTATATCAGAAGAATTTCTTCTCATTGCTTGGAAAAATTTCTCCAAGCCCTATGGCGCCGCTCGATGAAGATATTTCCAAGGCAATCCAAAAAATGCGCCAGAAACAGGAAGTATACGACCTTCTGCCGAAAATCGATTGTGGGGCTTGCGGTGCACCCTCATGTCAAACATTCGCTGAAGATGCTGTGAAAGATGGAACCTCCATGGATGAGTGTATCTTTATTTCCATGAAAAAATTTGAAACCTTGACAAGAAATCTGCATGATATTGTTTTAAAACATAGTCTTAAGGTACGGACAACATGAGGCAATGTGAATTATGAAATTAAAAGAAATCGTTAAAAAGTTAGAATTATCGGTACGATGCAGTGAGAACAACTTAGACAGAGATGTAACCAGTGGTTGTGCCAGTGATATGCTTAGCAATGTAATAGCATACAGTAAAAAATGTGATGTGTGGGTAACAATTCAAGTTCATGCGAATATCGTTGCTGTTGCAGTGTTAAAAGAACTAGCTGCAATCATAATAGTACAAGGAAGAGAACCGGCTGATGATACAATTCAGAAAGCAAAGGAAGAAAACATCCCGATTTTAGTCAGTAAGCTTTCAACTTTTGAGTTGGTCGGAAAACTATACGAGTTAGGCATTGGTAAAGAATAATAATGCTGAAAGTTTATCGGGCAGATTTGCACATTCATACGTGCCTCTCGCCCTGCGGCGATCTAAAAATGACACCGCAAAAGATTGTTCAACAAGCAGTTAATAAAAAACTCAATATCATTGCAATCTGCGACCATAATTCTACCGAAAATGTTTCCGCGGTAGCAAAAGTTGCAAAAGGAAAAAATATCACAGTAATATCAGGAATGGAAGTGTGCACTAAAGAAGAAATTCATATGCTTGCGCTTTTTGAAAATATTGAAGCCGCATTCGAGATGCAAGCAAAAGTGTACGATAAACTTCAAGGTAAAAATAACCCCGAAGTTTTTGGAATGCAAGTGATTGGAAATGAATTCGATGAAGTACTCGGTTTCAATGAAAGACTGTTAATCGGTGCTGTTGATATGTCGATAGAAGAAGTTGTCAATAAAGTCCATAAACTTAATGGGCTTACAATTGCATCACATATTGATAGGGAAAGTTACAGCGTAATTGGACAATTAGGTTTTATTCCGGAAACATTGCGATTCGATGCGTTGGAGATATCACCTAACATAAGTATTGAAGAAGCACGAAAAAGATTCAGCAAATACCAAACGTATACATTTATTCAAACCTCTGATGCACACTTTATTGATGATGTCGGAAAATGCACAATAGAATTTTTGATAGATAGACCCTCGTTTGATGAAATAAAGAAAGCTTTTAGAAATAATGATGGTCGGAAAATAATGAAATGAAATATTGATTCATTGGACCATTTTCTCATTGAACCAATAAATCAATGAATCAAATGGAAGAGTTATCATTACATATTTTAGACATAGCAGAAAACTCGATAACCGCTGGTGCTAAAAATATCGAGATTAAAATTACAGAAAATAAAGAGACAGATTTGTTAAAAATCAAAATTATCGATGACGGAAAAGGAATGAGTGAAGAGGAGATAAATAGAGCAACTGATCCATTCTTTACAAGCCGAACAACACGCAGAGTTGGTTTGGGTCTTCCGCTACTCAAGCAGGCAGCACAGTCGGCAAATGGTAATATAAAAGTTTCATCTGAGTTTGGCAAAGGAACCTATATGTGTGCTACATTCCAGCTTAGCCACATCGATCGTCAGCCGTTAGGAAATATGGCGGATACTATTGTTGCGCTCATTGTCGCCAATCCCAGCATAAATATAGTTTATAAATATGAGCGGGATGAGCATAGATTTATTTTCGATACAAAAGAAATTAAAGAAAAAATAAAAGGAATTAGCATAAATTCAACAAGCGTAATTTCGTTTGTTCGGCAGTATATAAAAGAAAACACAGAAAGTTTTTCATAAGTAATTAAGGAGAATCTTCATGGAATATAACGTTCAACAAAAATCCGATGAAATTGTCAACCGTTGGGGACGAAAACCAGAGAATATCATCGAGATGATGCATGATCTTCAAAACGATTTAAATTATTTACCACGAGATATAATCTTCGAAATCTCAAAAAAAGCACATGTCCCTTTGAGTCATATTTACAATCTGGCAACTTTTTTTAATGCGTTTAGCTTAAAGCCGAGAGGAAAGCACCAGATTTGTGTTTGTTTAGGAACGGCGTGCCACGCATATGGTGCCTCAAAGATTATAAACATCCTTGAAAAAGAATTGGGAATCGGCTGCGGTGAGACAACCCAAGATATGAAATTTGGCTTGGAGGTTGTCCGATGTGTAGGTGCATGTGGTATTGCTCCGGTTGTCAGCATCGGTAAAGATTTGTACGGTAAAGTGACAATTCAAGGTACAACAAAACTGTTAAAAAAATATCAGTGATAAGGATTTAATATAAAGGGCAATAATTATGGCAAAGTTGAAAATAGAAGATTTAGAAAAAATCGCCGAGCAAGCAAAGAGTAAAATGACTGTCAGAGAAGGTGCGGGTAGAGCAAAGATTACAGTCCATATGGGAACCTGCGGAATTGCAGCGGGTGCACGAAAAATAATGGACACTTTTTTAAAAGAACTTGAAACAAATAAAGTCCATGATGTAATCATAACAAGCAGTGGCTGTGCTGGCTTATGCAACAAAGAGCCAATGGTAACGATTGAATTAAAAGGGCAGGCTCCTGTAAAATATATTGAACTTACGGAACAGAAGGCAAAAAAAATCTTTTCTGACCACGTCATGAAAGGCAAATTAGTGCAGGAATATGCATATGCAATCGGTAGCGAGAAAATTTTATAATAATTTACCGTAAAGGAACGAAAAATGAAACCTTATCGAATTCAAGTAATGGTATGCTCAGGAACGGGATGTGTCTCTAACCACGCATTTGAGATTAAGGATGCGCTAGAAAAAGAAATCTCTAAAAATAACCTTCAGGCAGAAGCTGAGGTAATTACCACGGGCTGTAATGGATTCTGTGGTGCCGGACCATTAGCTGTCGTACAGCCGGATGGCATTTTCTATCAGCTTTTAAAGGTAAGCGATATTCCCCAGCTGGTACAGGAACACTTTCTTAAAGGAAGACCGGTCAAGAAACTGATGTATGTTCCACCTGAAGAAAAAACTCCAATCCCCAAAATGTCTGAGATACCATTCTTCGCTGATCAAACGTTAATAGCGTTGCGGAATCGTGGGATGATCGATCCGGAAAAAATAGAAGATTATATTGCGCGCGGCGGATATAAAGCTCTGGCAAAGGTGCTTACATCAATGAAGCCTGATGAGGTTTTAGCTGAAATTAAAGCCTCGGGTTTGAGAGGAAGAGGCGGCGGTGGATTTCCAACTGGTGTCAAATGGGAATCTTGTAAGAAAGCGCATAGTGACATTAAATACGTTATCTGCAATGCTGATGAAGGTGATCCCGGTGCATTTATGGATAGAAGTATCATTGAAGGCGATCCACACTCTGTCATTGAGGGAATGCTTATTGGTGCTTATGCAATTGAAAATGTGACTCAGGGATATATTTATGTAAGGATGCAGTATCCCCTTGCAATCAGACGTTTTGAAATAGCTATCAAACAAGCCCGTGAATATGGGCTACTAGGGGAAAATATTTTTGATAAAGGATTTAACTTCGATATTGAAATTCGGAGGGGCGCAGGTGCTTTTGTTTGTGGTGAATCGACTGCCCTGATGGCTTCCATTGAGGGAAGACCTGGAGAGCCAAGAGCAAAATATATTCACACTGTTGAACGTGGACTCTGGGATAAACCAACATGCCTGAACAATGTTGAAACTTGGGCAAATGTTCCTCAAATAATTTTAAGAGGCGCTAAATGGTTCTCAAGTATTGGAACAGGCGATGTTTCCGTTGATGCGTGGGGTGGAAGCAAAGGAACAAAAGTGTTTTCACTTGCTGGAAAAGTAGGCAATACAGGTCTTGTAGAAGTCCCTATGGGCATAACGCTGCGGGATATTATATTCAAAATCGGTGGTGGTATTAAGGATGGGAAAAAATTAAAAGCCGTACAAACCGGTGGACCATCTGGTGGTTTTATCCCTGAAAGTATGCTCGATTTACCTGTTGATTATGAAGAACTTACCAAAGTCGGTTCTATGATGGGCTCTGGAGGCATGCTCGTGACAGATGAAGATAATTGTATGGTGGATATGGCTAAATATTTCCTTAGTTTCACGCAGGACGAATCATGCGGAAAGTGCATCCCATGCCGTGAAGGAACGAAGAGAATGTTAGATATTTTAGATAATATCACAATGGGTAAAGGCAAAGAAGAAGATCTAGTGATGTTAGAAGAACTTTCAAGTCTGGTAGTGGAATCGTCGCTATGTGCATTGGGTGGATCCGCACCTAACCCTGTTCTTACAACGTTAAAATATTTCCGTGAAGAATATGAAGCACATGTTCATCAAAAGATATGTCCGGCCCATGTTTGTAAGGCACTAATAACATATGTCATCGATGAGAATGTATGCTTAGAAGTTGGCCACGGCTGCGATGTTTGTAGAAAACAGTGTGTTGACAAGGCAATCATCGGTGAAACGAAACAAACACACCGCATAGATCTTTCGAAGTGTGGTAAATGCGGAATCTGTTACGACGTTTGTAAATTTAATGCAATCCACATCGAATAAAAGTCAGGAGTAATTATGGTCAACTTAAAAATAGATGATAAAGAAGTTCAAGTTGCAGAAGAAACCTCGATTCTAAAAGCTGCAGAAAAGGCTGGTATCTGGATCCCAACAATGTGCTACTCAGAATTGTTCGAACCATATGGCGTTTGCCGACTTTGCAGTGTTGAAGTTATTCGAGGAAAACGTTCCCGAATTGTAACCGCATGTAATTATCCGGTAAGAGAAGGAATTACAGTCCAAACAAATTCCCCGAAGGTTCAGTGGATCAGAAAACTCCTCCTGGAATTGACGCTCTCCCGTTGGCCCAACGTCAAGGTAGTTAAAGATATGGCTGCACGGTTGGGCGTTGAAAAGCCAAGGATTGAGAGCTTGGAAAAAGATGAAGCCGAAAATGCATGCATTCTATGTGGCATGTGTGTTAATGTTTGCAGGGAAGTAGTTAAAGCGAGTGTTCTCGGTTTTGAAAGTCGTGGAATAAAACGTAAAGTAGTGCTTCCTTTTGGTGTTCAATCTGATGCATGTATCGTTTGTGGTGCCTGTGCACTGGTGTGTCCTACGGGACATATTAAAATGGTGCCGGAAGATTATAAGGGTAAAAAACCTGAATTCACGCTTGGACCTAAAACATCGATTTATGTTCCCACGATGCAAGGTATACCTCGTGTGCCTGTTATCGATGCTGAGTCATGCATTCACTTCAAAACTGGCGGGTGCGAAACCTGTGCGAAGGTTTGTGAGCCTCATGCTATTGATTATGATATGAAAGATGAAATAGTAGAAATTGATGTCGGGCAAATTTTACTTTCAACTGGTTACGATATATTCGATGCCTCCAAGATGACTCAGTTTGGATATGGTCGATTGAATAATGTTTACAGCTCACTCGAATTCGAGATGATGCTTAGCTCTACCGGTCCAACAGGCGGTAAGGTTCTTACCAAAGACGGAAAAGAACCCCGATCTATCGCTATCGTTCATTGCGTAGGTTCCAGGGATGAAAATCATCATCCATACTGCTCTCGTGTTTGCTGTATGTATGCGCTCAAGTTTGCTCACCTCGTAAGTGATCGAACAGACGCAGAAATATATCAGTTCTATATAGATATGCGAGCATTCGGTAAAGGATATGAGGAATTTTACGTGCGTATTTTAGACGAAGGAGTCAAAGCTATTCGAGGGAAAGTCGCCGAGGTTTCAGAAGTCACGTCAACAGGAGAAAACAAAAATCAATTGATCGTTCGATGCGAGGATACATTAGCTGGAAAAATACTAGAAGTACCTGTTGATATGGTAATTCTTTGTAATGCAATTGAAGCTCGAAAGGATACCGATGCAATTCGCAGGCTTTTCTCAATCAGTAAAAGCCCGGATGGTTTCTTCCTCGAGCGGCATCCCAAACTGGATCCAACTTCGACGATGAGTGATGGAATTTACATTGCCGGCTGCGCTCAGGGTCCGAAAGATATTCCTGATACAGTTGCGCAGGCAGGCTCAGCAGCAGCTCGTATCTTATCATATATTTCAAAAGGTGAAGTTGAAATCGATCCGGTTCGAGCTTGGATTGATGAGAAATACTGTGCCGGTTGTCGAATCTGTAACAATCTGTGTCCATATACAGCTATCGACTTTATTTATGAAAAGAAGATTTCACAAGTTAATGATGTACTCTGCAAAGGATGTGGTACTTGTGTTGCGGCATGCCCAGCATCTGCAATTACAGGAAAGGGCTTCTCTGACGCACAGATCTATGCAGAGCTCGAAGGACTTTTAGAAATTTAGATTTTAGAAGAACTAAACATGAACACTCAAATGGAGTAAAAACTATGGAATTTGAACCAAGAATCGTCGCATTTTTCTGTAACTGGTGTACGTATACCGGAGCAGACCTTGCAGGGGTATCACGTTTGAAATCACCAGCGAATATTCGAGTTATTCGAACAATGTGCAGCGGGCGTGTTGATCCGTCCTTTATTTTAAAAGCATTCGATCTCGGCGCTGACGGTGTGCTCATTGGTGGATGCCATCCGGGTGATTGTCACTATACAGAAGGAAATTACAAAGCTCTGCGCAGGATCCATCTTCTAAAAAAGATGCTGCAGTCTTTCGGTATCGATGAAAAGCGTCTTCGCTTAGAGTGGATTTCCGCGTCTGAAGGAGACGTTTATCAGCACGTTGCTACCGAGTTTACACAATCTATTCGCTCGCTTGGACCACTTAATTGGAAACAACGAGTTGAAAAAAGATCTACAAGTGAACACGCGGTTGCAGTTTAAATATTGAATTCGTTATAACAAAGAAAAATAAGGAATAACATATGGCAAAACCGAAATTAGCATTATATTGGGCAGCAAGCTGCGGTGGTTGCGAGATTGCTGTGCTGGACATCGAAATAAAAATCCTTGATATTGCAGCGTTTTTCGATATCGTCTTTTGGCCCTGTGCAACAGACTTTAAGTATAAAGATGTTGAAGCAATGCCGGATAAAAGTATAACGCTTTGCTTGTTCAACGGTTCTATCAGAAATTCAGAAAATGAAAAATTGGCAAAGCTCCTCAGAGCCAAATCTGTAGTCCTCGTTGCATTTGGATCCTGTGCCCATGAAGGCTGTATACCGGCACTGGCAAACCTTACTACAAAAGAAGCAATCTTTAAAACGGTTTATCTCGATACTCCGTCAACATATAATCCTGATAAAATTTTCCCTCAGCCTATTACAAAAGTTAAAGAAGGTGAATTAGAAATTCCCGTCTTTTGGGAAAAGGTGAAGTCTTTAGATCAAGTTGTTGATGTCGACTATTACATTCCCGGGTGTCCTCCTCAATCGACTCAAGTAGCAGCAGTTATCGAGGCTGTTATCGATATTCTGAAAAATGGAAAACCACTTCCGCCGAAAGGTGCCATTCTCGGTGCAGGTGATAAGACGTGTTGCGATGAATGTCCGCGTGAAAGGAAAGAAAAGAAGATTAAACAATTCTATCGCCCCCATGAAATATTAGCCGATCCGAATGAATGTCTGCTAGATCAGGGAATAATTTGTATGGGACCGGCAACAAGAAGCGGCTGCGGTGCGCTATGTGTTAAAGCAAATGTACCGTGTCGTGGCTGTTATGGTCCTCCACCGAACGTTCACGATCAAGGCGCAAAAATGTTAAGTGCAATAAGTTCTGTAATCGATGCCCAAGATCCTGATGAAATTGATAAAATTATAAATACTATTGCCGATCCAACGGGAACATTTTATCGTTTCAGCATGGCACATTCAACCTTGAAGATAGCAGACTTATAAGAAATGATCAGATTTTAATTTAATCCTTAAAGGAATTGAACTATGAATGAATCAAATAAAAAACATATTAGCATTGACCCAATAACCAGGCTCGAAGGTCACGGGAAAATTGATATTTTTCTGAATGATGATGGTGAAGTTGAAAATTGTTACTTCGTTATCCCAGAGCTGAGAGGATTCGAGCAATTCTGCGTCGGTCGACCTGTTGAGGAAATGCCCCGCATAACAACCAGATTATGCGGGGTGTGTCCCGAAGCTCACCACATGGCATCAGCTAAAGCATGTGATGCTGTGTACCACATTGAGCCTCCGAGTGCTGGGAGAAAACTTCGTGAACTGTTATATAACGTTTTCTTCTCCGGTGACCATGCCCTTCACTTCTATGCGTTGGGTGGACCAGATTTCGTTGTAGGACCCGATGCACCGGCGGCTGAACGTAATATTCTTGGTGTTATTGCAAAAGTTGGTATCGAAATCGGAAAAAAGGTTATTCAACACAGGGCACATCATTCTGCAATAATGGAACTGCTTGGTGGAAAGAAAATTCATCAGGTTACATCCATTCCTGGTGGTGTTTCAAAAGGACTTACAGAGGAAGAACGCAAAGGTGTTGAAGCGCGTGTTGTTGAGATGGTTGAATTTGGGAAGTTCACCATAAAAATCTTCGAAGATATCGTACTTAAAAATAAAGCATATGTTGATCTTATACTTAGCGATCCTTATTCACTGAAGATTTACTCTATGGGTTTGGTAGACGAAAAGAACCGGGTAAACTTCTATGATGGAAAAGTTAGAGTAGTCGACTGTGATGGCAAAGAGTTTGTTAAATATTCACCAAAGGAATATGTTGAAAATATTGCTGAGCATGTTGAACCCTGGACATATTTAAAGTTTCCATTCTTAAAGAAAATTGGCTGGAAAGGATTTGTTGAGGGGAATGAAGGCAGTATTTATAGAGCGACGCCGCTTTCTCGTTTAAACGCCGCTGATGGTATGGCAACTCCACTGGCACAAGCAGAATATGAAAGAATGTACAAAACCCTCGGTGGCAAACCGGTTCATGCTACTCTCGCAACTCACTGGGCACGCGTCATCGAGTTGCTGTATGCTGCCGAGCGGGCATTAGAGCTTGTTCGCGATCCTGAAATTACGAGTCCAAATTTCAGAACGATTCCAAAAGAAACTCCCACTGAGGGAGTCGGAATCGTTGAAGCACCACGCGGCACGTTAACCCACCATTATGTAACTGATGAGCGTGGCATTCTGAAGAAGGTTAATCTCATCGTTGGAACAACAAACAATTACGCACCCATCGCAATGTCGATTAAGAAAGCTGCTCAGGGATTGATTAAGAAGGGTGTTCAAGTAACCGATGGGATGCTGAATAAAATCGAGATGGCATTCCGCGCATACGACCCATGCTTTGGTTGTGCTACACACACACTACCCGGGCAGATGCCACTTGTGGTTCGCATCCACGATGTTAATGGTGAAGTAATCCAAGAAATTAAACGATAAAATTGTAGGTCGCTCGGCTGCCAATGGCATCGCTTCGTAACTGATCGACCTACTATAAAAACAAAGCCGGGAGGTAGTTCCACCAAACCACCAGAAATAAGGCGATCAAGACAAATGGTCGACGACTCGACTTGTCGAGCGAATAAGTCCTCTGCCGAATTATGAGGTACACTTTAAAAAAATTCCATTATATTATAAACATGACAATTCGTAATCATAGCATTCTCGTTCTCGGTCTCGGCAATGACATACTTGGCGATGATGGTGTTGGCTTGCTTGCTGCCAGAGAACTTAAAAAACAAATTGAAAATTTACCCATTGATGTTCTCGAGACAGCATTAGCCGGTTTCGAGCTTTTAGATATGCTTCAAGGTTATGAAAAAGTTCTTATACTTGATGCTGTTGTCACAAAAAAACATCAACCCGGTACAGTGCTCGAGCTTTCAGCAGAGCAATTCAAACATGCAACAGCGGTTTCTCCACATTATGGCGGACTGCCTGAAGTTCTGAAGCTTGCTGAAAAGCTGCAGATCGAGTTTCCAACCGATATTCGCATCCTCGCAGTTGAGATCGAGCCGCCTTATCAATTAAGAGAGGGTTTAAGTTCGGTTATACAGAGTTCCATTTCAGATTTAATTCAGCGGGCAAAAGAAATCCTTCACAATTGGAATGTATCATAACCGATATTGCCATTCTCATCTCAACTTTGAGAAAGAACCATCTATTGCTTACCTTTGATTATTAATATTCTTTAAAATCAATTCATTTTGTGACACTCTTTGAGAAGTGAGTGGCTTACTTATTGTTTATTTCAAATCAGTATGCATGAAATGTCAGTTGCCCAAAATATTATTGAGATTGTCAAAGAACATATCCCGAAAGAAGCAGGGGAAAAAGTGAAAAGGATCCGATTAAAGATTGGTGAACTTTCGGGTGTTGTCCCTGATTCTCTTATCTTCTGTTTTGACATATTGAAGAACGGTTCGACACTCCAAAACTCAGTTATTGACATTGAGTATATCCCGATTACTGCACAATGTCGTTCATGCAGCGAAACATCCAAATTGGGATACGGTATCTTCTTATGCCCAAAATGCTACAGTAGTGATAACCTATTACTTACCGGTAATGAACTAAATATTGTTGAGATTGAATTAGAAGATTGAAAGGAATCCGATGAGTATTATAACGATCGAGAGAAAAATATTAGCCAAGAATGATGAGATGGCCGGGATGAATCGTGAACTGTTCAAGAGAAAAAAAATATTTGCATTTAATCTTGTAAGCTCACCCGGTTCAGGAAAGACGAGCATTCTTGAGCGAACATTGGAACACCTCAACGGTAAAATAAGGATAGCTGTTATCGAGGGAGATGTGCAAACCGACTTTGATGCACAGCGCGTTGCGAAGTATAATGTACCCGTGGTTCAGATTGTTACACGCGGCGGCTGCCACCTTGATGCACTACTCGTACAAGATGCTCTCAAGAAGATAAGTCTTCAGAACATTCAGATTCTTATCATTGAAAACGTTGGCAATCTTGTCTGTCCTGCAAATTATGATTTGGGTGAAGCGATGAAAGTTGTCATCGTCAGCACAACAGAGGGAGACGATAAACCATTGAAGTATCCGGGAATGTTCCTCAACGCATCAGCTTTAATCATCAATAAAACTGATCTACTGCCATATGTGAATTGCAATCTCAAGCAACTTGAGCAAAACGCACTTCAGATTCATCCAGCACTAAAAATATTCGAAACATCTTGTACAACAAAAGCAGGGATCCTTGAATGGTGTGACTGGATTGTGAAACACATTCAGAAGTAATATAATGAAACGACTCCACATTGTAATTCGGGGAGCGGTACAGGGAGTCGGCTTCCGCCCATTCATATTCCGTCTCGCAACTGAACTGAAGTTAACCGGCTGGGTTCTAAATTCAACGCAAGGGGTGTTCGTTGAAGTCGAAGGTGCAAAAGAAATACTTGACATTTTTCTTTTAAGAATTGAAAAAGAAAAACCACAACATTCATTCATACAGAGTTTTGAGTTCTCATTCCTTGACCCGGTTGGTTTCAAGACATTCGAAATTCGATATAGTGATAATGTTGGTGAGATAAGTACTTTAGTCCTTCCCGATATTGCAACTTGCCCGGATTGTTTCCGAGAAGTATTCGACAAATCAAATCGCCGTTATCTTTATCCTTTTACTAACTGCACAAACTGCGGTCCTCGATTCTCTATTATAGAAGCGCTACCATATGATAGGCAGAATACTACGATGAAACGATTTGTAATGTGCGACGAGTGCCATCATGAGTATGAAAATCCACTTGACCGACGGTTTCATGCTCAACCGAATGCCTGTCCTAAGTGCGGTCCACATATAGAGTTATGGGACTCAAACGGGAAAATAATAGCTGCTCAGCATGAGGCATTGCAAAATGCTATTCGGTATATTTGTGATGGAAAAATAGCGGCGGTTAAAGGACTCGGTGGGTTCCATCTTATCGTTGATGCACGCAACGACGATGCGATTTGCCGTTTGCGAGAATTGAAACACCGTGAGGAAAAACCGTTTGCACTTATGTATCCGTCTCTTTACGCAATAAAAGATTATTGTGAAGTTTCAGAACTTGAAGAACGACTTCTTCTCTCTCCCGAATCACCGATCGTATTACTACAACAAAAACACTCCGAATTTCGAATTCCGAATTGTAAATTACGAAATGATAAGTCGGAAATCTCCCCATCCGTCGCTCCCAACAACCCTTATCTCGGTATCATGCTTCCATACACTCCGCTTCACCACATATTGATGCGCGAGCTTGGATTTCCTGTTGTTGCAACAAGCGGTAATCTTTCTGATGAACCAATTTGCACCGATGAAAATGAAGCAATCAAAAGATTGCATGGTATCTCCGATATCTTTCTTGTCCACAATCGCCTAATTAAACGACACGTAGATGATTCAATTGTGAGAGTTGTATTAGGGCGAGAATTAGTGATTCGCCGAGCAAGAGGTTACGCACCTCTTCCTATCAGTCTTCAAACCACGATAGCTAAACCTATGCTAGCGGTTGGCGCACATCTTAAGAATTCTATCGCAATGACTTCTGGAAATAATGTTTTCATCAGTCAACACATTGGCGATTTAAAAACGAAAGAAGCTTTTGAAGCATTCCAGGATGTAATCGAGAGTTTTAAAATATTATACAACCACCAACCTTCTGTGATTATCTCCGATATACACCCATCCTATCTCTCGACCCAACATGCGATGAACTCCGGAATACCTTTAATACAAATTCAACACCATTATGCTCACGTCGCTTCGTGCATGGCGGAGAATCAAATTGATGGAAGAGTTTTGGGCGTTTCGTGGGATGGTACGGGTTACGGACTTGATGGAACGATTTGGGGTGGGGAATTTCTGCTTGTCGATGATTCAGCGTTTCACCGAGTTGCAACATTCAAACAGTTCAGACTTCCAGGCGGAGAAAAAGCAATTAATGAGCCTCGCCGGACAGCCGTTGGGATTTTGTATGAACTATTCGGAGAGAATTTTATCACTCATGATTATTTACCAACCATTAAATCCTTCACTACATCAGAGCTTCATAATCTGACGATGATGTTGATAAAGGAAATCAATTCATCTATAACATCGAGCGCCGGAAGACTTTTTGATGCGGTAGCTTCAATAATTGGTCTGCGACAACAAGTCTCATTCGAAGGACAAGCAGCAATGGAGTTGGAGTGGGCAATTGGAAATATACAGACGGATGAAGCTTATCAATTTTCAATTTGCGATTTTCAATTTGAAATTGGGAAAGATAATCATAGATCTAAAGTCAAAAGTTGTAAATACATAATTGACTGGTCTCCCACATTTCTCGGCATTCTTGAAGATATAAAACGAAAAGTGAACATTGCCAACGTCTCTGTAAAATTCCATAACACTCTCGTTGAAATGATCATCGAAATTGCAAAGATGATTGGAGAAAATCGAGTGGTGCTGTCGGGCGGCTGTTTCCAAAATAAATATTTAACAGAACGAACGATACAGCGACTGGAAAATGAAGATTTCAAACCATATTGGCATCAACGTGTGCCACCAAATGATGGAGGGATTTCACTTGGGCAAATAGCGGCTGTGATGAGACAGAAAGAGATTTCATTGTAAATGACAAAACGATTCAGTAGATTTATGCCCCTGTTCACCGCAGAGATGCGGAGAACACAGAATGCCATGCAATTTTACGAAATGATGTTATTTAGCAAGGAAAAAATATGTGTTTAGCAATTCCCGGAAAAGTAATCGAAATTAATTATACCTTGCAGCCCGTGATGGGGAAAGTAAGTTTTGGTGGAATACAAAAGGAAATCTGTTTAGCGTGGGTACCCGAGGTTAAAGTCGGTGAATATGTTATTGTTCATGTCGGCTTTGCAATAAGCAAAGTTGATGAGAAGGAAGCGCTGGAAACGCTGAAGATGTTTGAAGATATTGGGAACTTGGATAACAATTTAGAATAGCATAATGATTTTGCCCCATAAATATATTTTATTCTCTCTTAATATTTTCACTCGAATCTTGCAAAGTTCACAAAGAAACGTAACCTTTGCGTCCCCTGCGGGAAATAAAAACTTAGCATTTAATCGAGCAGAATGAAATACATCGACGAATACAGAGACAACAAACTCGCTCAAAGATTTCTAGATCTCATAAAACACACGGTAACTCAACGATGGACAATAATGGAAATCTGTGGTGGACAAACTCATACTATCATGAAGTATGGTATCGAAGAATTACTGCCTAAAGAAATTACCCTTCTGCATGGACCGGGCTGTCCAGTTTGTGTAACTCCAATCGAACAGATCGACAAGGCAACGATAATTGCATCTCAACCCGATGTGATTTTCACATCGTTTGGTGATATGCTTCGAGTTCCCGGTTCCAAAAAAGACTTACTTACAGTAAAAGCTGAAGGTGGAAATGTTCGAATTGTTTATTCACCACTAGACAGCATCAAGTTAGCACAACAAAACCCCGATAAAAAAGTCGTTTTCTTTGCAGTTGGTTTCGAGACGACTGCGCCTGCAAATGCGATGGCTGTATGGCAGGCAAAACAGCTCGGATTGAAAAACTTTTCTATACTCTGTGCCCATGTGCTTGTACCGCCAGCGATTGAAGCACTTCTATCATCGCCGTTGAACTCAATCCAAGGATTTCTCGCGGCAGGTCATGTGTGTACCGTGATGGGATATGATGAATATATTCCGATTGCGAGTAAGTACAAAGTACCGATTGTAGTTACGGGATTTGAGCCTGTTGATATTTTACAAGGCATTTATATGGCAATTCATAAATTAGAATTAGGGCATTTCGACGTCGAGAACCAATATGCTCGCTCAGTTCGGCGAGAAGGCAACATCGCAGCAAAGAAGCTTATCACAGATGTTTTTGAAGTCTGCGATCGTAAATGGCGAGGAATCGGTGAGATACCTCACAGCGGATTGAGATTAAAAAAAGAATTTGAGTATCTTGATTCAGAGAAATTTTTTAAGATAGACACGATAGAACGACAAGAATCGCCTCTATGTATAGCTGGTTCGGTGCTCCAAGGTTTGAAGAAACCGAGCGAGTGTAGTGCTTTTGGTATTCAGTGTACACCCGAATATCCCTTGGGTGCACCGATGGTATCTTCCGAAGGTACTTGTGCGGCGTATTACCATTATAGAAGAAAATGAAATAAAAATCTTTTATGAAACATTTTATTAGTCAAAATAATTTCTCGAAATTAACTATCATATTTTTCCATTGTTTTGTATTATTATCCTTCAATTCAACTTCGTCGGCTCAGCTTAGTACGCTAAATGATTCGTGGCGCTGGGTACGTTTTACAACTGATGATGGTTTACCCTCAAACCGTGTGTTTAATATTATTGAAACAATGTCTGGTACTGTATGGGCTGTAACTCAATCAGGGTTGGCATGGTTTAATGGATATTATTGGGAACCTATCGGTGAGCAAAAAGGACTTCACAGTCGAAAGCTTGATAAAATAAGGGGAACCTGATCATGAAAAAAAGAATATTAGGGAAGAACGGGCCCTCCCTCTCAGAGATTGGTTTTGGTGCTTGGGCTATTGGTGGTCCTTGGGAATACGGTTGGGGCCTTGTCGATGATAAAAAATCTATCGAGGCGATACATCGCGCAATTGAATTAGGAATAAATTGGATAGACACCTCTGCTGTTTATGGACTCGGGCATTCGGAAGAAGTTGTTGCTCGTGCTCTTAAAGAAAAACGCAAGGATGTTTTCCTCGCAACGAAATGTGGAATGGTCTGGGATGATAGCCGGAGAGTGAAAATCCATGCTTCACCGAAAAGTATCATCAAAGAAATCGATGATAGTCTGAAGCGGCTTCAAATCGATTATATCGACTTATATCAAATCCATTGGCACGACCCAGAAACACCGGTTGAAGATTCATGGGGAACTCTTGTCCGCCTTAAGGAGGAGGGAAAGGCTCGCTACATCGGTGTTTGTAACTACGATGTACCGTTGTTAGAAAAATGTAAAGCAATTGCATCTGTACAATCGCTTCAGCCGCCGTATAGTTTATTGAGACGCCAAATCGAAAAGGATATTTTGCCCTACTGCATGAAGAATGAGATAGGTGTTGTTGCATACAGCCCAATGCAAGCCGGTTTACTTTCAGGAAAGTTTGATTTTAATAAACTTGCACCCGATGATTGGCGGCGAAACAGCAAATATTTTCAAGAGCCGTATTTGTCTAAAGCAATAAATTTTGTTGAAAAGATGCGTCCGATTGCAGAGAAGTATAAAAAAACAGTCGGTCAAATAGCCGTGGCGTGGGTTTTAAACCATCCCCAAATAACATCGGCAATTGTTGGAGCAAGAACGATTGAACAGGTGGAGGGAAATATCGGAGCGTCGGGATTTACACTTGGGGTAGAAGATATTCAACTTATAGAAAAAGAACTTCAAGCCGCGATGCCATAGGTATTAGGGATGCATCGGCTTATATTGCCATTGGTTTTCAAATGAGAAAATCGACAGCATTGACAATGATAAAAACAACTTTCACATCAACGGCGAATTAAGATTGTTTATGAATATTGAAAATCAAAAAAATAAGATTCATGAAAATTATGCATGCCCTCTTCCCATTACCAATTACGAACAGGTAACACTTGCGCATGGTGGAGGCGGCAAGTTGAGCCAGCAACTTATTCAGCAGATGTTCCTTTCGCAATTTAAAAATGATTATCTCAATGCACAGCACGATGGCGCAATGTTCACATTGGAAGGAAAACGGTTCGCATTCAGTACAGATTCGTACGTTGTGAATCCGATTTTCTTTCCCGGGGGAAACATCGGTGAGCTTGCAATCAATGGTACGGTAAACGATCTTGCGATGTGTGGTGCCGAGCCGTTATACCTCTCGGTAGCATTTATCATTGAGGAGGGATTATTGATGGAAGATTTGTGGAAAATAATTCTTTCAATGCAGGCGGCGGCAAAAAGTGCAGGTGTTTTGTTGATTACTGGTGATACAAAGGTTGTTGATAGAGGAAAGGGAGACAAAATTTTTATCAACACTTCCGGTATCGGTATAATTGAACAGGGAATCGATATTCACCCAAAGCGTGCTTCTATAGGTGATAAAATAATTCTTAGTGGATCTATTGCTGAGCATGGCGTTGCGATTATGTCGGTGCGGGAAGGTCTGGAATTTGATTCACCGATAAAAAGCGATTGTGCCGCGCTCAACAATCTTGTGAAAACGATGTTTGAGGCGAGCAAAGACATTCACGTGCTACGTGACCCGACACGTGGTGGGATTGCAAGTGCTCTAAACGAGATCGCCGGGCAGGCAAAGGTTGGAATTGCAATTCAGGAAAACGCAATTCCGTTAACCGAGCCCGTTAAAGGTGTATGCGAAATATTAGGTCTTGACCCGCTTTATATTGCAAATGAGGGGAAGTTGATTGCATTTGTCGCACCGGCTGAAGCTGACAAAGTTTTAACAAAGATGAAAACGCACCCGCTTGGAAAAGATGCGGTCATCATCGGTGAGGTGCTCGCTGAGCATCCCGGTATTGTTACTATGCAAAGCAGCATCAAGGGTACAAGGATTGTTGATATGATCTCTGGTGAGCAGCTACCGAGGATTTGCTGATTACAATTTTACACCGTTTTCGTTATAAACTACAATACCTTTATCAGTTCCGATCCACAAATTCTTAAATATGTAATCGTAAGAGAGTGCTTGAATTACATTGCTGGGAAGTTCAGGTGTATTTTTCGTTGTATATAATGTCCATGTTTGATCACTCAGACGAACCAATCCTTGATTCGTTCCAAACCATCGTGTTTTACCAAAAAAGTCCGTCATCACCGCATTCACAAATCCTTCAGGAAGATTTCCCTTTGTGTTCAATGGTGTATAGTGATGTTCTTCATTTTTTTCGGGATTAAAGTTTGTTACACCGGTCATTTTTCCACACCAAATGGTGTTCGATCTGTCAACTGCAATCGACATGATTGGAGAATCGTAACTCTCAGGAAGCTTGTGTCGAACCCATCCATTATTACTGTAATGAGACATCTGAAAAATTAGAGATAAAGATAGATTTACAGAAACAGATACAAAATTTTAAAAAATTAGTAATAACCCAACTGCTAAAAAGCTGTTCAAGATATGTTCTTTGATAATATCGAACTTGTTCATAGCCGGAA
>CAYGZC010000327.1:0-21896 GCA_964354225.1 uncultured Chlorobiaceae bacterium
CTCAGCGCCATCGCTCCCGCCGCAAGCATCGGATCAAGCTTACCAAAAGCGGCGAGTGGTATTAATATTATATTATAAATGAATGCCCAGAAGAGATTCTGTCGTATAATCTTCATCGTCCGCTTTGAAAGTTCTATCGCCGTAGTAACACTTCGTAAATCTCCCTTAACCAGAATTATATCGCCTGTCTCATTGGCGATGTCAGTACCGGTTCCCATCGCTATACCTAGGTCAGCTTGAGCAAGGGCGGGTGCATCGTTAATTCCATCTCCCACCATTTCGACAACTTTTCCTTCGGATTGAAGCTTTTTAATTTCTTCTGCTTTTTGATTCGGGAGCACTTCAGCAATAATATTTTCAATTCCAGCTTGTTTTCCGATGATAGAAGCGGTTTTCCTATTGTCACCCGTAATCATTGTGATGCTCAGCCCCATTTTTTTCATGCCATCCACTGCTTCCTGTGAACGTTCTTTAATCATATCCGAAACCCCAATTATCCCGGCAGGTTGATTGTCAACAGAAATAAAAATTAGTGTGTAACCTTTTTCAACTAATTGATCAATAAGACTTTGATATCCATTTTTTAAATTAAATGTGGTTTCTAAATATTTGAAACTTCCAATCTTAACATGTTTACCTTTAACAATTCCTTTTGCACCCTGTCCGGGAGTAGCTTCAAATTCTCGGACTGTGTCAGAATCGATTCCTTTCGATTGTGCATACTGAACAATTGCTTGGGCAAGAGGATGCTCAGATAATTTTTCAATGGATGCAACGTAGTGAAGTATTTCCTTTTCGTTGAACGGTTGAATTGAATTGATAGCATTGACAGTTGGCTTGCCGATGGTTACAGTCCCAGTTTTGTCCAAAACAATCGTATCGATTTTGTGCGCAACTTCAAGACTTCGTGCATTCTTGATAATGATTCCATGCTCCGCACCGTTTCCGGTTCCAACCATTATGGCTGTTGGTGTCGCTAATCCAAGTGCACACGGACATGCAACGATCAAAACAGCGATTGAGCTGAATATTGCATGCGCAAAACCTGACTCAGGACTAATTAACATCCATCCGATAAAAGAGAGTATAGCCATTGCCAAGACTGAGGGAATGAATATTGATGCAACTTTATCGGCAAGTTGTTGGATGGGTGCTTTCGAAGCTTGAGCTTCTTCCACCATCTTTACAATCTGGGAGAAGAGAGTATCCTTCACAACTTTCTTTGCTTGAAATATAAAACTCCCTGATTGGTTTATAGTTGCGCCGATTACTTCACTTCCTATCTGCTTCTCAGCTGGAATGCTTTCACCCGTAATCATCGATTCATCAACAAATGAGTATCCTTCGATTACAGTACCATCAACCGGAATCCTTTCTCCCGGTTTTACGCGGAGTATATCATCGACAAAAACGTTTTTGATTGGAATATCCATCTCTTTGCCATTCCGGATCACATGTGCAGTCTTTACTTGGAGATGAAATAATTTTTTAAGCGACTCGGATGCTCTACCTTTCGCTTTTGCTTCGAGCATTCTTCCCAAAAGAATAAGTGTTATGATTACGGCAGTCGTATCGTAAAAAGTTGAGGGATACTCTTCAATTGATGTAAATATTTCTGGAATGAAAGTAGCTATTGCACTGAAAATGAAAGCGATAGTCGTTCCTATCGCAACCAATGTATTCATATCGGCAGAGAAATGTTTCAGCATCTTCCAGAAGCCAACGAAGAATCTCCTGCCAGACCAAATCAGCACCGGAGTCGTAAGCGTAAAAAGTAAATAATTTACCCAGAAGTGCGAATGAGAAAAGAACATATTCAGGATCAAAATTGGAACTGTTAGGATAGCACTTAAGATAAAATCTCTTTTCAAAGTTGCATATTCTCTTTGCTCAAGATTTTCTTTTATGTCTTCGAGATTATCTTCTTCTGTCATAACGACTTGATAGCCGATCTCCTCAATTGATTTCTTGATACTTTCAATTGAAATCCTGGATTCGTCAAATGCTATAGTTGCCAATTCAGTTGCGAGATTGACGGAAGCGGAACTAACGCCATCCAGCTTCGATAGATTTGTTTGGATACGATTGACGCAGCTTGCACAGTGCATCCCCTGGATAGGGAGCATGACGGATTTTGTTGAAGATAATGGAGGATGATTGATAGGTGATATATGATGATTGTTAACTGATGGCTGATGAGGGATTGAAGATGGAGGAGTAAGGTAGCTCTCTGGATTTTTATCAAAACGCTCTTTGCATCCCCTTGAACAAAAAAAGAAAGTTTCATCTTTATAGTTACTACTTCCAGCGGCTTGGCTTTCTTCAGCTTCCATCAAACATACTGGGTCGATTTTCATATTAATCCTTCATATAAAAGAAAAAGCAGCTGTCCAAAAAGTAAAAAAATCTCGTCTGCCTGAGCTTGTCGAAGGCTCATTTCCGCTCCCATTCACATTTCGACAAGCGTTCGACTGAGCTCACGCCGAAGTCTCAATGTGACGCGCTTTCGGACTTATTGGACAGCCCCTCATTTATCAACGGGAATCTATCTTTAGTTTTGATGCTTGCAACAGTCAGGAAGATTCTCATAAGCTTCGGGGTCGCGTTTGCGATCGTTGGCATCGTAACCTGCACGTGTGATAGTAATTTCTATCGTTTCAAGATTTGTTTGCAATGGAAGATATTTTATCTCGATGGTTTTTGCTTCAAGGTCTGCTTCAAAATCTTTAACACCTTGAAGTGTAAATACTGCCTTCTTGATAGTTTCAATACACTGATCACAAACTATTGTGTTTGATCTAATGATTGTGGTTTGAAGATTTTCATCCTTTTTACATGCGCCGAACAATACGAGTAATAGAATCGAGAAGATGAGATAATATTTCATAAGGTCACGACTAAATCGTTTTGATAAAAAATAAAAAGCCGTCCTTGTGAAAGGTACGGCTTATACAGATATTTAAATTTTATTATTCGTGTGTTTTTTCGGTTTTAGATTCTTTATCCTTTGTATCGGTGGCTTTTGCTTTATCTTTGCAGCAATCTTTAGAACCTGCTTTTGCCATGTCGCATCCGGCTTTCTTGCCATCTTTCGACATATCACATTTTGTTTTATCACCATGTGTGCAATTTTCAGCACCTGCCTTTGCCATGTCGCATCCGGCTTTCTTACCATCTTTCGACATGTCACATTTTGCTTTATCACCATGCGAGCAGTTTTCACTCATCTTACCATCTTTCGACATGTCACATTTTGCTTTATCGCCCTTCGAGCAATTTTCGCTCATCTTCCCATCTTTCTTACAGCAATCTTTTGAAGCAGCTTCACCTTTCTTGCAGCAATCCTTGCCGCCGGATTTCATACTGGTCATGGAGCAATCTGATTTTTTATCCGATGCTTTCTTTGCCACATCACCCTTTGTTTGGGCAGTTACGAGTGCAAAAGAGATGATGATAGTTAGCGCGAGCACGAGGAACATTCTGAGTTTCATAAATATCCTTTCATTTGATTGATGAGTCTACTCTAAAAAGTAGAAAAGTTTGATTCCAGACTTGAATTTTGTGCGTTATTCACATGTTTTTCTCTTGAAAACTAACTTTTTAGATTCGACTCATTGATTATTGATGATCTGAAATACGTGTTATAAATTAACGAATTATTAGGGATAAATGCAAGAGAAATTTATCTGAATATGACTATTTTACAAATTATGTCTTTTTCATGTCTGATTCAATACGCACAGTCTTATTATTTTTTTACAAATATTTCGAGATTCTAAACGAATTTTGTTTTAAAAGTGACAGCACAGATGGAATATATTTTTACTTTCCATTCACTTTTTCAAGCTGCTCTATTTTCATCAAAATACATTTTAAAAAATGGATTAACGAGAAATAAAAAATCCTAAAGGTACAAATCAAGTTACTCGTTAAAATTAGATAATAGTATGAAAATATTCTCTGAATTGCTATATTGAAGCGTTATTTTTTGTAATGTGAAAAACTCAAATTGATTATTAATTAAGGATATCAAATGGCAATTATATTAAATGGCTCAGAATTAACGATTGATAAACTCGTTGGAATAGCACGTCATGGTGAAAAGGTTGAATTACATCCAGAAGCTTTACAAAGAATTAAAATCTGCCGTACGATGTTGGAAGAAAAACTAAAAGCACGGGAGATTATGTATGGAACAAACACCGGCATCGGTGAATTTTCTGAAGTTGTTCTAAACGATGAACAAGTAAAAGAGTTTCAGAAATACTTGATCTACAATCATGCGGCAGGAATCGGAGACCCGGCGCCGATTGAGTATGTGCGCGGCGCAATGGCGGCGAGAATAAATGTGCATGCTCATGGGAACTCCGGCTGTCGTCCTGAAATAACTCTTACACTCGTCGAGATGTTAAACAAAGGTGTAACACCTGTTGTTTGTCAGAAGGGATCAGTTGGTGCATGCGGAGACCTTGCGCCAATGTCTCAGATCGCTTTGCTGATGATGGGTGAGGGAGAGGCGTATTACAAAGGCGAAAAACTTGCCGGCAAAGTTGCAATGGAAAAGGCGGGCATTCCAATACCCGGACTTCAAGCACGCGACGGCTTGGCAACTATTAACGGCTCGAACTTACTAACGGCAATGAGTGCAATTCATCTCTACGATATCAATCGTTGGTTGAAGCAAGCGGAGATTGCTTGTGCTATGTCGCTTGAAGCTTTGTTTGCCAACTTGAAACCGTATGATGCTCGATTGCATGAATTGCGCGGTTTCCTCGGTGCTATCCGAAGTGCAAAAGCAATCATGGTTTGCATTAAAGGGAGTGATCTCCAAACCGGAAAGATGAAAACGAAAGTACAGGATGCATATTCGATGCGATCATCACCGCAGGTTATTGGTACGGCTCACGATGCGGTAGCTTATGCGAAGAAGCAAGTTGAAATAGAATTGAATGGAGTTGGAGACAATCCTATTTTTCTTCCCGAAGAAAAACTTACACTCACAGGTGCAAACTTCCAGGGTTCACCTGTTTCACTCCCGATGGATATGGTTGGTGTGGCAGTTACGATGGTAAGCGTTCTCTCTGAACGCCGACTCAATCGACTTCTCAATCCAGCATTAAATGTTGGACTACCGGCTTTCTTAACAAAAGGTGCGGGAATGTTTTCCGGTTTGATGCTCAGCCAATACACTGCTGATATGCAGATTGTTGAGCAGCGGATTCTTTCGACACCCGCATCAATTCAATCAATTCCCGCCGCTGCGGATCAGGAAGATTTCGTTTCAATGGGAATGAACACTGCAATTAAGAATGGTCAAATACTAGATAACGCTTACGGTGTTCTTGGTATTGAGTTCATGGCGGCGGCTCAGGCACTTGATTTCCGTGAGTTCACACCGGGCGTTGGTGTTCGGAAAGCAAAAGAAGTAATTCGTAAACATGTCGATCATCTCGATATCGACCGACCACTATATCCTGACCATACAAAAATGAAAGAAGTTGTTAAGTCGTGTGAGATATTGGAAGAAGTTGAGAAAGTGGCAGGAAGTTTAGAATAATCAGATATGAATAAATTTAAATTCAAACCATTTACCGAAATGACTGAAGCCGATTATGCAACTGTCGGATTCAAATCGGGTTTAGAAATTCATCAACAACTTTTAACTGAAAAGAAACTTTTTTGCCGCTGTCCTGCCGGTCGGTACAGCGATAAGTACGATGCTGAAATACTTCGTCATATGCGTCCAACATTATCGGAGCTTGGTGAATATGACGGCACGGCGTTGATGGAATTCAAAACGAAAAAAGAAATCATTTATCGCATCAAACGCGAAACAGTTTGCACATACGAGATGGATGATACACCGCCATTTCAAATTGACGAACATGCGCTTGATAGCGCTCTTGCAATCGGAATCTTGTATGGATGCACAATGGTGGATGAGGTTCACATCGCTCGGAAGCAATATTTAGATGGAAGTATACCAACAGGATTTCAGCGGACAGCTATTGTTGGAGTGGATGGAATAATTCCATATAAAAATCGTGAAATAAAAATTATACAGCTTTCGATCGAAGAGGATGCTTGCCGAGAAGTTAGCGATATCGGTCATCGCAGAGTCTATATAACAGATCGATTGGGAATGCCGTTGATTGAAACAGTCACCGGTCCTGATATGCGCACACCGATTGAAGTTGCCGAAGTGGCACAGATATGCAGACGGTTGGTCAGAAGTACCGGAAGAGTCCGTACAGGTATCGGCGCCGGCAGGGAGGATGTTAACGTTAGCGTCATAGGTGGAACACGAATTGAAATAAAAGGCGTACCTCGAATCGTTAACATACCGCTTTTAACTTATAACGAGGCGATGCGGCAATGGAATTTATTGCGGCTGAAAGAAGAACTACTTCGCAGAGGTATTTCAACAAAAACTTTTAAATCCAAGACTGAGAATGTTACCAAGCTTCTTCGAAAAACCAGATACCAGCCGATACAAAACGCAATTGAAAAAGGGATGAAAATAAATTGTGTGCTTTTGCAAGGATACAAAGGATTGTTGAGATGGCAAACTCAGACCGATACATATTTTTCAAGAGAGATTTCTGATCGCGTTCGCGTTGTTGCATGCCTAACAACTTTGCCGAACATAATTCACTCGGATAGTTCCGGAGACACAATCGCCGCATCTGAATGGCAAAATATTAAAAAGCAGATTGGTGGTACCGACGAAGACACATTAGTTTTAGTCTGGGGTGATGAACAGGATGCAAATACAGGTGCTCAGGAAATTGTAATACGGGCAAAAGAAGCGACGATCGGGATTCCATCAGAAACACGTCAAGCTTTTAGAGACGGGACAAACGGTTTTGAGAGAATACTCCCGGGTCCTGATAGAATGTACCCTGATACAGATTTGCCCCCAAAACGGATCGAAGATGAAAGGTTGGATAAATTACGTCTCACTTTGCCGAATCGAATCTGGGAAAATGAAAAGTGGTATCGTAAATTAAAAATTCCTTCCGATGTCATCGAACCTCTTGCAGTTTCTAAATACACAAAGCTATTTGAGGCGTTAGTGAAGGATTCGAAATTGAATCCGACGTTAATTGCAGTTGTTTTAATTCAATATCAAAAGCGTTTAAAAATATTTTTCCCAAAAGCGAAACAAATTGATATAAAAACCTTTGAAGAAATATTTGAAGCGTTTAAATCCGGTATGATCACAAGAGAAGGAATCTTCTTAGCAATGAAGAGTTTCTTGGCAAATGGTAAATTGCGTTTTCCAAAGAAAATCAAATCTACTGAACTGTCGAAAGTTATTAACGATTCAAAAAAAGCAATCAAAAAAATGAAAGTTCAAAAAGAAGAAAAGAAAACTGAAATTCTAATCGGTTTGATAATGAATAAAGTAAGAGGCAAGATAGACGGTAAACTTGTTGCGGAGAAAATCGGATTCCAGGGAAAGGTGAAAAACTAATGGCAACTGATGAATACAAAGGTTATCGCGGCGAGGCGTTATCAACACTTAAAATTTTTAATGCATTAGTATGGAGCGATGTTGAAATTAAAACGAGCAGAGGAAGTTACACCGGTATAATTCTGCCTCGCTCTGAGACTGCCGATCCTCTGCATGTCGTGATCAAATTGCGTTCGGGGTATAATATAGGAATCGCTGTAAGTAAAATTCAGAATATTAAAATCGCCGGAAGGAAAGAGGCACATTACAAAATTCCTGAGAAAGCATTTCCGTACGATCCCAAAAAACCTAATGTAAAACTGCTTGGAACCGGCGGTACAATTGCAAGTCGTTTAGATTACCGAACCGGCGCGGTTATACCGGCATTTTCTCCCGGTGAATTATATGGCTCCGTTCCGGAACTTGCTGATATCTGTAATCTTGAAACAGAAAAACTTTATGGAGTCTTCAGCGAGAATATGGGACCGGAACAATGGCGCGGAACCGCAGAAGCAATCGGGCGTGAAATTGAAAAAGGTGTTCAGGGAATTGTAATCGGGCATGGCACAGACACAATGCATCATACAGCCGCAATACTTTCCTTCATGGTTCAGAATTCACCCGTACCGATTGTTATGGTTGGATCGCAACGATCGAGTGACCGACCCTCTTCTGATGCGGCGTTAAATTTGCAGCACAGCGTAAAGACAGCAGCCGAAAGTGATATCGCTGAAGTTATGGTTTGTATGTTCGGACCAACCTCAGATACATACGGATTGCTTCACAGGGGAACGCGAGTCAGAAAAATGCATTCCAGTTACCGATCAACTTTCAGAACAATCGGAGATATACCGATTGCAATGGTTAGCACAGAAAAGATTACACCAATCCGGAACGATTATAAGAAACGACGAAACGACAAGAACGTAATAATCAATACTGCATTTGAAGAAAAAGTCAGTATAGTTTATTATTATCCCAATATGAAACCGGATATTATTGATTCGCTGATCGATAATGATTATAAAGGAATCGTGATTGCGGGAACCGGACTTGGACATGTCAACAAACCGCTGTATCCAGCGTTAAAACGCGCTAAAGAAAAAGGTATTGCAGTTTACATGACTGTGCAAACTTTGTGGGGATATGTTCAGATGTATGTATATGACACCGGACGCGACATGATGGAACTAGGTGTTATACCGGGCGAAAACATGCTACCTGAAGTGGGATACATGAAATTGGGTTGGGCACTTGGTCAAACTAATGACTTGGAAAAAGTAAGAGAAATTATGATGACACCAATTGCCGGTGAGATTACTGAACGTGAACCGAGCAACGGTTATTTGATTTTTCAGGGAGGGATACCTGAAGTCGAGGAGTTCATTTCGAAATACAGGAAGTAATCTTCGTATATGGATACGGTGACTAAATCCAAGAACACAGAACAGACTAACGTCTCCGGCAAACGTAATGTTAAAGCTCTCGGATTGGTCAGTATGTTCAATGACATCGCTTCAGAGATGGTGTACCCAATCATACCAATTTTTCTCACCGCAGTTTTAGGCGCTCCGGTTGCAGTTGTCGGCATCATCGAGGGAGTTGCCGAGGCAACCGCAAGCATTCTGAAAGTTTTCTCCGGCTGGCTCTCGGATAGATTACGCCACCGGAAATCGTTTGTAGCCGCAGGGTATACACTTTCGGCAATTGCAAAGGTAGTTCTCTCATTCGCGGCATCGTGGTTGTATGTTTTAATCGCCCGATTTATGGATCGATTTGGAAAGGGGATTCGCACATCTGCACGCGACGCGCTCATCGCCGATTCTGCTACACCCGAAACACGCGGTGCGGCATTTGGTCTTCACCGTGCGCTTGATACTCTGGGGGCGGTGGTAGGTCCGTTATTAGCACTGGTACTTCTACACTTTCTGAATAATAAATATTCACTCATTTTTCTTCTTGCATCCATTCCTGCGTTTATCGGTGTTGGGATTTTACTTTTGGTAGTAAAAGAACCAAAACACGAAAGCCATAAATCCGAATTCAAACTAAAATTCTCTTTGCGCTCGTTCAGTAAACCGTATAAACTATTCCTGTTAGTGAACATTCTTTTTGCACTCGGTAACAGCTCTGATGCATTTCTAATTTTAAGAACTCAATCGCTTGGTTTTACAGCGACGGGTGCGGTTTTACTTTACGTTTTATTTAATGTATTCTATTCGTTACTTGCATATCCGCTTGGAAAGCTGTCAGATCGTTTTGGCGCACGACCAATCCTAATCGCTTCGTTTCTCCTATTCGCGGTTGTCTATGCGGGTTTCGGAATGGCCGGCAATGGACTTATTCTCTGGATATTATTTCCGATGTACGGTTTGTACATGGCAATGAGTGAGGGTATCAGCAAAGCATATATCTCGAATCTTGTTCCAAGTGAAATACGCGCAACTGCGATTGGACTTTTTTATACATCGACAGGTATCGTTACATTCTTCTCAAGCTTCATTGCCGGTCTACTCTGGAATTATATTGGGATTTCAGCTCCGTTTTATTTCGGAGCGGTCTGCTCGTTGATAGCAATGCTTGTGTTTCTCAACGATAACTTTCGTGGTAAAGCCAAAGCTTAATTGCATCCAACAAATTTCTTGTTTACATTATAATCACACAGTCACCTCTCAACCGGATGAATGTGACTGCATCAACTGCCTTGCGCTCCCGGCGATTTGCGTGATTTAGGTGGAATGTTGTACCAATTTGATGTTTAAGGAAAGCCGAGCGATGAAAGTTCTTTTCGTTTACCCTCGATATCCAGATACGTTCTGGAGTTTCAAGCACGCATTAAAATTCATATCTAAAAAAGCCAGTCTTCCACCGTTAGGACTTCTAACTGTTGCCGCAATGCTTCCGATGGATTGGGAGAAGCGTTTGGTTGACTTGAACGTCGCAAACCTCGAAGATGACGACATCCGGTGGGCTGATTATGTTTTCATTAGCGCAATGTCGATTCAGAGTGAGTCTGTTAAAACAATTATTCATCGGTGCAAGTCACATGGGACAAAGATTGTCGCAGGTGGTCCGCTCTTCACTGCCCGACACGAAGAATTTCAGGATGTAAATCATTTCGTACTTAACGAGGCGGAGATTACGTTGCCATTATTTTTAAAAGATTTAAAAAATGCTACCGCCAAGCATATCTACACAACAGATGAGTGGGCTGATATTAGAACAACCCCAACACCACTTTGGGAGCTGATTAATATCAAACACTACGCAACTATGAATATCCAGTACTCTCGCGGTTGTCCCTATGATTGCGATTTCTGTGATATCACTGTCCTTTACGGTCGGAAGCCGCGCACAAAAGAAAAAGATCAGGTTATCGCGGAATTAGAAAGTCTTTATACATCGGGGTGGCGTGGAAATATTTTCTTAGTCGACGATAATTTCATCGGCAATAAAGGAAAAGTAAAGAAGGAGATTCTTCCTGCGATAATTGAGTGGATGAATCAAAGAAAACATCCTTTCGTGTTCTCTACCGAAGTATCTCTCAATCTTGCGGACGATGAAGAACTCATGAGATTGATGGTTCAAGCAGGTTTTGATGCTGTATTCATTGGAATCGAATCGCCCAATGAAGATAGTTTAGTCGAGTGTGGAAAAGTAACGAACAAGAATCGTGACATGATCGCATGTATTAAGAAGATTCAGCAGTTTGGCTTACAAGTTCAAGGCGGATTTATTGTTGGATTTGACAACGATCCTGCTTCGATCTTCGAGAAGCTGTCGGCGTTCATTCAAGAAAGTGGTATTGCCACGGCAATGGTTGGTTTGCTGAATGCACCAAAAGGGACAAAACTTTATAAGCGGCTCCATAGTGAGGGAAGATTATTAAAATCGTTTAGCGGCGACAATACAGACTTTTCGATGAACTTTGTACCAAAGATGAGCCGTGAGGCGTTGATGGAGGGATACAAAAATATTCTTCGGCATATCTATTCTCCGAAGCAATATTACGCCAGGGTAAGAGAGTTGCTCAAGAATTACAAACAGCCGCGCGTAGGTATACATAACTTTAAGCTAAGCAGACTGATGGCGCTGTACAAATCGATGCTCTTGCTTGGTGTGATTGGGAAGGAACGTTACCATTACTGGAAGCTTTTTATCTGGACGCTCATACGACGTCCCCGACATTTTCCGCTCGCTATTACACTTACGATCTACGGGTTCCACTTCCGAAAAATATTCGAGCAACACATATTGGAATTATAAAAGCTGAGAAGATTAAAATTTTCAGCGTATCTGTTTATCAAAAAATACCCCAAGATCAATCTTAACAATCTTTCGAGAAGATTATCTTGAATGAATTTATTTTGGATCTGGTAACTTTAAACTGGATATACTGATAATATTTTTCTAGTCTTCCCTGAACTTTTTACCTTTACTTCGACTCTTCATCGCATTTCGCTGTTCTTTCTTATACGATTCGTACTTCTTCAACTGTTCCGGTGTCAAGAGTGGCTCGATTTCTTTATCTATTTCTGCCATACGAGACATCATATTCTTTCTCATGGCTTTCTTGTTCACCTGTTTGTTCGACTGTTCTTGTGTTGCTTTCTGATCGTACTTTGTAAGTATTTCGGTTATCTTAGTAGTTTGTTCGTCGCTAAGAGAGAGGAATTCCTTCAACTTCTGACCTCGATGTTCAATTCGTGTTTGGTTTTGTGCGTATCCCCAAAATGTAACACTTATCAATAAACAGCAGAATAAAAAGAGATTGTGTGCTTTCATATGATATTTCCTTAAGATGGCAAAATATGTTTTTTGAGTTGCAAAATAAATACAATTTCAATATAAGGTTGGTTTAAGAAGAAAGCAAGTTAATAATCAGGTATTCTGAACATTTAAGAGGATACAACCTATCTTTTGACAGAGTCCATTTTTTGCATTTGTTCCTCCAATCATATCGGGATATTGTATAATCTTCTTATACTTTTCAAGGGCACCTTTTCCGAATAGATATTGTTGTAAGTATTAATTGTAAGTTCAAAGATATTGTTTAACAATGATAGAAAGGTCGGGAAATATTTATGAAACAAATGATTTATAAAAATATAAACGTACCGGATGAAACACGTTCCTTTCCAAAAGGTAAGTTGGAACTTGTTACACTGGACGGGGTTACATTTGGCAAAGCCACATTTCAACCTGGATGGAAATGGTCTGAATCTGTCAAACCGATTGTCAATACAAAGAGTTGTGAAGCACCGCATACTCAATACCTTGTTTCAGGCAGGTTGAAGGTTAAGATGGATGATGGAACGGAGAAAGAATTTGGTCCGGGAGATGTATCCGTCATTCCACCCGGACATGACGCGTGGGTTGTGGGAAATGACCCGGTTGTTGCCATTGATATAACTGGTATGGCGAATTATGCCATAAAAAAATAATTAATCTGTAATTAGGCAAACAAAAATAACATAATCAAAAGTAGATCAGAAAGGAAGTAAATTATCATGTCATATGTATTAGTAAGACACAATGTGGAAGAGTTCAGCAAATGGAAATCGTTATATGATAAACATTCAGAGACACGAAAGGCTGGCGGTTCAAAAGGTGCCCGCGTGTTTCGTAACGCCAATAATCCGAATGAAGCAGTACTTCTGTTCGAGTGGAACGATATAGAAAACGCCCGTAAATTTACACAATCAGATGATTTGCGGCAAAGAATGCAGGAAGCCGGTGTTACCGGAAAACCGGATATATTTTTCCTGGATGAAGTCGAACGTACACCAGCATAAAAACATATAGCAAGAAATACTTAATGGAGCCGGGTCAGGGGTATGATAATGTTCACAAATAGTATTATGATGTCATACTGAACCGGCTTTCATTATTGTATCTTAATCAATTAATCAATCTAGAACAATCTAACAGAAAGGTTTTATTTAATGAAAAGATTATCATCACAAATCATACTTATCCTTGTGGGATTAGTTTTCTTTGGAGCGGCTAACGCTTCCGCTCAAAAGGAAATGAAGAAAGAACCAGTGCTTATGGTTGCTGAAGATCTCAAATGGGAACCACTTGCAGGCGCACCTCCGGGTGTTATGAGCGTAAAGCTGTGGGGTGACAACACCAAGGGAGCGTATGGCGGATTTACAAAATTCCCGGCTGGCTTCAAGGCACCGCTCCATTACCACACAGATGCTACAAAGATTGTGGTTATCAAAGGCGCGTATACATATAACGGCAAGAAGTATGGTCCAGGGTCATATGTCTATGTTACCGCTGGTCTGAAGCATGAGAGCGGTGGTGTTGCGGATTCTGAGTCCATTTTCTTTATTGAACAGTCCGGTAAATTTGATTTGAATATCGTCGAGCAGTCAAATAAGAAATAATACGCGGAAGGAGATTCATAGAACACTGGTAGCGATACTTACACGTCCGCACTATTATTTGTGAGTAATATAATGAGATGGAGTCCACTTGATAAGTGGGCTCCATCTTAATATCCTAATTGTTACGATCAGTCACCTTTTTTAACTTTTTCCAAATTCATTCCGCATTTGGAACACTTACCAGCTTTGTCAGACTTTACTTCCGGGTGCATCGGGCAAACATACATTTCTGCATGGGTTTCAGATTTAGTCACTGCTTTAGGCATTGTCTTTTTCGTCAGTGTCATTCCGCATTTGGAACATTTTCCTTCTTTGTCAGATGTAATCTCGGGGTGCATAGGACAACTATACATCGAAATATTCTTAGTTGTTTCCTTTTTCATGCAATCCGAGTTGCCATCGTGTTGGTGAGTCGCATCTTTCGATGTGCAGTCCGAAGTTATGTCTTCTGCTTTAACTTCAGTCTTTACAACTTTGTCGCTTGGGCAGCATGCTTTTTGTTTTTCTTTTTTAGCGTCTGTTTTTTTAATATCAGATTGTGATAAAACCACAGAAACTGATACTAATAGAACGAATAACAGCGCGAATATATTTCGTAATTTCATTTGTTACTCCTTTAGTTTGTTGATGTTGTTTTTTATAATTAAGTAAATGTATAATTAAATTCATTTCATCCAGCTTGCCATTTTCGACATGTGAAGTTTTCCTTTCTTGAGTGCGCGTTCCTTCATCCATGTGAATAAAATTGGCGTTACTACTAAAACGTGAATAGTTGAAGTGATAAGTCCGCCGATCATCGGTGCGGCTAACGGCTGCATAACATCCGCGCCAACGCCTGTACTCCACATGATGGGGATAAGTCCAATCAAGCTGGTTCCAACTGTCATTACTTTTGGCCGCAAGCGAAGAACCGATCCTTCAACTGTCGCCTGTCGGATGTCTTCTAACGTGACAGGACCACGCTTACCCAGTTCATGGTCGCGTAATTTTCTGTCAAGCGCTTCGTGCAGATATACTACCATAACCACGCCTGTTTCAACTGCGAGACCATAAAGAGCGATGAAGCCCACCCAGACTGCTACGGAAAAATTATATCCCATGAAATAAATCAGATATACACCCCCAATCAATGCGAACGGAACGGAGAGCATAACTACAAATGCCTCGGCAAAATCTTTTGTAACGAAGTACAGCATCACAAAAATAATTAAAAATACAATCGGCATCATAAATTGGAGACGTTGCTTTGCGCGAATCTGATTTTCCCACTGACCACTCCATTGAAGCGTGTAGCCCTGCGGCAGCGTAAGTTCTTTCTCCAGAACTTCTTTAGCTTCGCCGACAAAGCTTCCCATATCGCGCCCGCGAACGTTCAGAAAAACGATTGAACGAAGCTGCGCGTTCTCACTCGAAATCATCGGTGGACCGGGAACGATTTCAATTTTCGCCAACTGAGCGAGAGGGATATAAGAGCGAGATGAAACTGTTGATGGATTTGAGATTTCAGATTTTGGATTCCCGCCTTCGCTGGAGCTTCGGCGGGCAGGTTGGATTTGGGATTGATTTGTATTCGGCATTCCGCTACTTTGCCCTCCATTCATACCTGAAGAAACAGCTTGAGAGGGAGATGAATTCATTTGTCCGAATGAAACTGTGTTTACAGGAACGAGAAGATTCTTAAGCGCTTCGATGTTGTCGCGGTATTCTCTTTCATAGCGAACACGAATGGGGAAACGTTGACGACCTTCGATGACGACACCAAGATTTTGTCCACCTATAGCAGTCTCAATAATATCCTGCACATCACCGATATTGATTCCGTATCTCGCAACAGCTTCACGGTCGATTTTTATATCGAGGAAATAACCACCTTGTGTTCGTTCGGCATACAAGTCAGCCGCACCCGGAACCTTTCGAACAATTTGTTCTGCCTGAATTGCCAATCGCTCAAGCGTGTCCAAATCTTTCCCGAATATTTTAATTCCGAGATCGGTCCGCACACCCGTTGAAAGCATATTAATGCGATTGATGATTGGTTGTGTCCAACCGTTTCGCACGCCGGGGAATTGCAGCTTCGCATCGAGTTCTGAAATGATGTCGTCCTTCGTGATTCCTTTCCGCCATTGAGATTTTGGTTTCAATAGAATAATCGATTCGATCATACTCACAGGAGCCGGATCAGTGGAGGTTTCTGCTTTTCCAACTTTTCCTAAAACTTGTTCAACCTCGGGTAAAGATTTGATGATTGCATCCTGCACTTGAAGAATGCGATTCACTTCAGTGATTGAAGCGGAGGGAAGTGTAACCGGCATAAAAAGTAAACTTCCTTCATCCAACGGAGGCATGAATTCTGATCCCATGTTCATCATCATGGGAATCGTAATGAGAAGAGCAATTATGTTGATGGCGATGGTAAGTTTTCGATGTTTTAAAACCCAGTGAATGATTGGCGCGTAAATCCAGTTTAAGAATTTTGTTATTGGATTTTTATTTTCAGTTCTGAACTTGCCGCGTGTTAGCATCGTCATCAGCATGGGTACAAGTGTGATAGCGATTATTGCTGAACCGGCGAGAACGAATGTTTTTGTGAATGCAAGTGGGTGGAATAATTTACCTTCTTGCCCTTCCAAAAGGAACACAGGCAGGAATGAAACAACCATGATTGCAACAGAAAAGAAAATCGCCGGTCCAACTTGTTTAGCTGACAAGATTGAGATTTCGATGTAGTCTTCTTTCGACAATTCGGGTTTCTCTTCCTGCGCACGAGCAACATTACGATAAGCATTCTCAACGAGAACAATCGAGGCATCGACGATAACTCCAATCGCGACTGCAATTCCACCCAACGACATAATGTTGGAGGTAACGTTGAACATTTTCATCCCGATGAAAGCGATTAACACTGCAATCGGTATCTCAATGATAACTCGTAAAACACTTCGGACGTGCATCAGAAAAAGTAAAACCATCAGTGCAACAACGATGGCTTCCTCAATCAATGTGCTTCTGAGTGTGTTGACTGCCGCCATTATCAAGTCACTTCGATCATATGCAGGTTTTATCTCCACACCATCCGGCAAACCGGGCGATATTTCTTTTATTTTTGTCTTTATACGGTCGATCACCGACTTGGCGTTCTCTCCATACCTCATTACAACAATACCGCCTACAACCTGTCCCTTGCCATCTTTTTCAATCGAACCCCGGCGGATATCCGGACCTATCTGCACTGTTCCAATATTGCTGACGTAAATCGGTACTCCGTTCGAACCTGTTCCGACAACTATATTTTGAATATCCCGAACAGACTGGATGTAACCTTGTCCGCGAACAAAATATTCCGCATCGTTGATTTCAAGTAATTTTCCACCGACATCGTTGTTGGAACGCATGACTGCATTTTGAATATTAGAAAGAGATAAGCCGTACGCTTTCATCTTATTCGGGTCAACATCGACCTGATATTGACGAACATATCCGCCGATGCTTGCAACTTCCGCAACTCCCTGGACTCCTTGAAGATTCAGCTTCACATACCAATCCTGAATTGCGCGGAGGTTTCCCAAATCTTGCTTGCCTTCGAGTATGTACCAAAAGACGTGGCCGACTCCGGTTCCGTCCGGTCCAAGTTGCATTTTTGAACCTTGAGGAAGCGCCGATTGGATTGTGGATAATTTTTCCAACACACGGCTTCGTGCCCAGTATGGATCAGTTCGATCTTCAAATATGATGTAGATGAATGACATTCCGAACATCGACTGTGCGCGAATTGCATGAACTTCAGGAACACCTTGCAATGCAGTAACGAGAGGGAATGTAACCTGGTCTTCGATTAATTGCGGTGAGCGACCCATCCATTCCGTAAAAACTATAACTTGATTTTCGGATAAGTCGGGGATTGCATCTAACGGTGTGTTGACAACAGCCCAGATGCCCCACGCAATTATTATCAGGTAAACAAGAATTACGACAAACTTGTTACGCGCTGAGTAGTCTATTATTTTTTCTATCATAATGACTCCGTATTATTGTAAAACCGTTGAAACGGTTTCGATGTCAAAACCCCGCCGTTAACACACGACTTAAGTCGTGTGCTAATAGAAATTCGCAGATAGTGAACAGTTTTAACTGTTTTAGATTTGGGTTTATTCATGCACTAACACCTTTCCTTCAAGCATATCCATTCCGCAATGAAATCTGTACTCATCTGCTCGTGTCGGTGTAATTTCGATAGTAGTTATTTTATGCGGGGTTAAATATTTCTTGATATTGAAATCAGGGAATACCACTTCATCTGTGCATTTTATATCATCGTGCCGCTCAAAATGGATGGTAAGCTTCTGACCTTTTCGAGCGTGAATCTCAGAAGGAGAATATCCACCATCCACAATTATATTCACTTCGCTTTGCATCTGATGTTCTTTTTGTTCATCACCGGATCTAGTATTATTGTCCTCCGGTTCTTTCTTTGTTCCTTGGTGTTGATGTTCGCCGGATGTACCGCCCGGTTGCTGAAGCTGGCTTTCCGATTCAAGTAAATATCCTCCTGAGGTTACAACGTTTTCATCTTCTTTAAGCCCTGAAAGAACTTCGATGAACGAACTGCTGCTGATTCCAAGTTCGACTTCACGAGGTTCGAACGTGTTTTCTTTAACTTCAATCCAAACAAGAGTTCGCTTCCCGGTATATAAAACTGCGGTTGTAGGAACAACAAGCGCTTTAGATGATGGCACATGGATCTGAGCTTTAACATACATCTGTGGTTTCAATCTTCCGCCTGAATTTTCAAACTCAGTCCGAACTTTCACAGTTCTTGTTTCATTGTTGATCACCGGGTCAATGAAAGTAACCTTGCCTTTGAATTTCTCATTCGGGTAAGATTCAGTTGTAATCTGTACGGGATGATTCATCAAAATAAATCGTATGTCTTTTTCGTACACATCTAAGTAAATCCACACTTTCGATAAGTCTGCAAGTTTGTAAAGCGACATTCCTTCATCAACATACTGTCCTTGCTGAATTTCTTTTGTGAGGACTGTACCTGAGATAGGTGAGAAATATGTCATTGTTGATTGTGTTTGTCTGGTTTCCTCGATGGTGGCAATTTGTTTTTCAGTCATACCAAAATGTATTCGCAATCTATCTTTTGATGCCTGGAGTAGCAGAGACTGATTTTCACCGGAGTAAAGTGAATCACCGAGTGAATTCAGTGCTATGATATATTCTTGTTGCGCAGAAACTAAATCAGGACTGTATAAATCAAACAGCGGCTGACCTTGTTTTACAAATTCGCCGGTGTAATTGATGTAAAGTTTTTCTATTCGTCCTCTGAATCTTGCAGTAACCGTTGTTTGTAACGGTTCGGCGAAGTCAACAATACCGACAGCAGAAATTTCTTTCCTGATATCTTGCCTTGTAACTGGTGTAGTGGAGACGTTCGCAATAACGCGCTGTGATGCAGAAAGACTAACCTGCTGTAAGTTTTTCATTTCATCATCCGAAGCATCTTGCATTTTTGTTTTCTTCACCAACGCCATTCCGCAGACAGGGCAGGCACCCGGACGATCCGAAACTACTGATGGATGCATGGGGCAGGTAAAGATTTCCTTTGCTTCTTGTTGTTGGATGTTACCGGCATGTTCGCCTTCTTTCGAATCCTTTGTGCATGATGAAAGAAGGATTGAAACCATAGTAATGATTGAAAAGATTATTTTAGTGTTCATATTTATATCCTTGTGTGCTTATTTATTTATTCATTTAATCATTGGAACATTGATTCATTGAGCAAATGAGACAATGATTCAATGAAACAATCATAAAATTTCTTCTATGTCTCTGCATCCGATTTCTTTTTCTAAATCCGCGAGCGTTTGTTCGAATTCCATGCGTTTCATTAGGAATTCCATCTTAAACATCACTAACATCCGGTACGAATCGATGAGCATCAGAAAGTCTGTCCGACCGGTTTGATAATTCGTGAGTGTTGCGCTTAAAGCCTGCTCGGATTGCGGAAGTATACTTCCCCGGTAAAGATCGTACTGACGCTTTAACGAAACCGCCTTCGTATAAAAATCCTTTACTCTTGAGAGAAGCATATTACGTTCGTCATCATACATCGCGGTTGATTTCTTGATATTCGCAGTCGCTTCTTCAATCCGTGCGCTTGCTTTTCCTAAAGTCCAGAACGAAAAGGGGAGCGTAATTCCTGCGGCTAAACTCCAACCCTTAAAACCCGTCATCGGAGATGTTACGTATTCAATCCCTAATTTGAAATCAGGCAGATATTCTAACTTGGCAAGATGAAGCATCTCACGGTCTTGTTCGACCATCAACGAGTCACTTCGTAAACGTGAACAGCGTCTCAATGCTGCCTCTTGAACCTGGGAAATATCAATATTGAATTGAATAGTGTCGGGTGCAATTGCCTGACCCCTAAACTCAGTAATATTCCGGTTCAGTAATTGCGCTAACATTGCAAGCATACCTGTTACTTTTTGTTCGAGCGTTAATCGGTCATTCTCTAGTTTAGTAAATTCGACTTGTGCTTTTAGAACATCCTGTTGTGTAACTTTTCCAACAGAGTATTGCAGTCGGGAGATCTCTATAAATTGTTGTAGGAGTTTTTTGTTTTCGTCATTAAGTGCTAACGCTTTCTGCGTGTACCAAAGTTCGTAAAACGTCGACTTCACTCGCATTACCACTTCAACAGATTTCTCGTTGAATTCTTGCTGATATCTGCGTGCTGCGATGTCCGCTGCTTGTCCCATTGATGAAAGTTTTCCCGGGAATGGAAACATCTGCATCAACTCAACATTTGCCCACATTGCTTCGTTTGGCTTTAAACCTTGCATCTCCATCAACCTAAAATTCAATTCAGGATTGTCGAGCGATTTCGCTTGCGGTATTTTCGCTTCAGCCGCTTCAATGCGGTAACTTGATGCTCGAAGTTCTAAATTGTTTTCGAGCGCTTCATCTATCAATGCATTCAACTCAAGCTTTGGTTTTTCTTGAGCTAATATTGATGATGAAAATAAAATTAAAAATAAAAATAAAATATTTTTCATAATTCCTCGTAATAAATTCAAAACTTACATTGTCATTCTACAATAAGTTCGGAATGACCGCAAAATGTATCAACATCATTGACATTTGTCAAAGATGTAGTGTTTCAATCTGTTATGAGGATTAAATAATAAGTGAAGAGTTGAAGATCGGTATGTCTTCGATGGAAGGAGGGGAGTGAGTATCGTTGAGAATTAATTTTGAAAAAGTTGTTGACTCAAAAATGTCCGGAACGTAGGATATAGCAGTTGAGTAATTGAGTATTTGAGGTAATCCGACGTTTTGTGTTTGTAGAAACTCTGTTTTATTCCGATCGGCAGCAATAACTGTATTGCAGCACGAGTAATCGCGTTGTGTTTTGAAGATTGGCAGATCTTTCATGGGTTGAGTTGGGCAGCACGCTCCTCGCACCGATGCTTTCATCATCGGGCATGAAGCAAGGACTACCGGTATTCCTATGCTGAAGACGATAAAGATTCCAGCAAGGAGAACAGTAACCGAACGATATTTAAATGAGTTTATCATCTTATTAATTGTAACACTACTTGTGTACGTTTAATTCCTTTTTAAGATACATTAATTTTTGAGAAATACAAAACACGGAGATCACAAGGCATAAAATATTTCATAATATGCTCATAACCACTGAATATTTTATATATCTTTCATCGTAAATTCCATATAGGCTGCTCTTCCGTAATCAGAGCAGCCTATGAATTTACTACTTTAAAAAAATATTCTTATCTCACCAACATCATTTTTTGAGTCGACTTAAATTGACCAGCTCTCAGGGTGTAGAAGTATATACCGCTTGATAAATTGGATGCATCTACACGGATGGAATGATCTCCGGAATTCATTACTTGATTATCAATTACTACCTGCATTTCATTCCCCAGGATGTTGTACATTTTCAGCAAAACATTACTTGCCACCGGTAGAGTGAAACGAATTTCTGTTGATGGATTGAACGGATTTGGATA
>CAYGZC010000328.1:0-11223 GCA_964354225.1 uncultured Chlorobiaceae bacterium
GATGACTATTGTTATGTGTGAGGCGAATGTGGAGTTTCTTATCCATATCATCGGAGGAATCGGGTGTCTCGTTTTGGCAATGTGTTGTCTTCATTTTGGCTATATAGTTTACGGCGATATATTTTAATGTCGGGCGCAACGATGCGCAACGCTTATGAGCGAAGCACGAAGTGCGGAGCGAATGTTGCGCATCATCTGTAATAACGACATATGTCGTTATTATTCTTTTTAGTTTATTCTTTTATTAATTTCTTCTTTTGCGAATTTCCCTCTGAATCAAGCTCTTTTGCAATAAAATCCAGAGGACTTCTAATTGTTCCAATATGCTGCTTACTTACGTGCGTATAAACTTCTGTCGTCTTGGAGCTTCCGTGTCCTAACAACTCCTGAATATACCGTAAATCAGTACCATGTTCCAAAAGGTGTGTTGCAAATGAATGCCTCAACGTATGCATAGATACCGGTTTGGTAATTCCAGATTGCTTAACTGCCCGTTCAAACACGTGCTGTATACTTCGTGTTGCCAGATGGTAGTCCGATTTTGCTCCTGTGAATAACCATCCTGACGTTCCGAGATTGTACTCCTTCCAATACCGATGCAGGGTGTTACGCAACGATACCGGAAGTAATGTATACCGGTCTTTCTTTCCTTTTGCACCACGAATATGAATCAGACCCCTTTCAGCATCAAAATCTTCGATCTTCAAATTCACAACTTCACTCACTCGTAAACCGCTGGCGTATGCAAGCATCAACATCGTCCTGTGTTTTAAGTTCGAGACCGAGTTGAAAATCCTCAGCACTTCGTCCTCGTTCAGGACATCCGGCAATTTATGTTCTTTCATCGGTCGCGGAAGTTTACCGATGATGTACGGCATCTTATACAGCTCGACGTATAAAAACCTGAGCGCGTTAAATACTTGATTTATCGTTCCCGCAGCCAATTTCTTTTCTTCAATCAAATAGAGAAGATATGTCCTTATCTCTTTTTCATTTATCTGGCGCGGATGCTTTGGTGAAAAATAGTTTACAAAAGAACGTAAATTACTGATATATGATTTGATCGTCTTGTGACTTTACCCCGTGAGATAATTTTTTATTCTGTTCTTAATATATCTTTTACCCCACGCGGTTTTTAAATACCGTTCACGCGCAGTAGCATCGCGCTGATTCAAACATCCTTCCCAGTACAGCAGTAATAATGGAATCCTATTTCTCTTAGAAGTCACCTTACCATTATTATGCTCTTCTATTCTTTTATTAATATCCGTGGTATACCCAACATAATAATTGTTATCTCTTAGAGATCGTAGCACATATATATAATAATATTTTTTCACGTTTTATCTCATGGGGTAAATTTCTAAGGCGCATCTCATCCCTTACAGTATCATAGAACCCACTCTTTTTTGCAGGGTCCCCCACGCAGCGATCTCCACATTTAATGATTCCTCAGTAATTATTATGTCAAGAATATAAAACTTGTTTGAGTGAAAGTCAAGAAAAAGTTATGTTATTTTTCATGGAAATGCTCATCGAACCCAATGTTTGGAAAAACACTTCACTTATCTTAAATTATAACCGTATCACAGTGTATTTTGTCCTTTTTGTAGTCGAATTCACCAACTTTTTTATCCATAGAACGAAATTCAAGTAAGTTATGTTGAAACCTAAGAATGCTGTCCCACTTCATTTAACATCAACCGGAGATATTTTTAGGATTGCTTCAATGCCACATGGAACTCTTCGGGCGCAGTTTGTGCGTTTGGGTATTCATGAAGGTGAGAAGGTAAAATGTCTGGAACGATTACCCGGCGGTACCGTGGTGATCCAAAAAAATAGGCAGCAGATTGCAATCGGTCATCAACTTGCAAAACAAATTATGGTGGTCGTTCTCGACGGCAAAGAAAAGTAAATATGGAAGAAAATAAATCGGAACATATAAATCATTTTGAAAAACATCGCCATCCTGAGCTATCGTTTTTAGAAAAAGATATCGGCAAGCCCAAGCTTGTGCTTGTTGGTAATCCGAACGTTGGTAAATCTCTCGTCTTTAACGAGCTTAGCGGAATGAACGTTGAAGTTTCCAATTATCCGGGAACTACTGTCGAGATTATCAAAGGTTCATACAAAAATTACGATGTTTATGATACACCGGGTGTTTATGGTGTATCCTCGTTCAACGATGAAGAGCGTGTAGCGCGAGATGAGATACTCGGAGCCGATATTATCTTAAACATTGTCGATGCAACGCACCTTGAAAGAGATCTCTTTCTTACACAGCAATTAATCGATATGGATAAGAAGATCGTTGTTCTCATGAATTTTATGGATGACGTTAAAAGACACAATATCAAGATTGAAACCGAAAAGCTCTCACAATTTTTGGGCGTGGATATTTATCCTATTATCGCAGTGAAAGGTGAGGGGTTTGATAAAATCGCCGAAGCTATCGAGCATGCCCGTGAAGGGAACCAGCGAGAAGGAATGCACGGCTCTTTGCATTCGATGCTGAAGATGGTTGGCTCGCAGGCAGAGGCATTGCTGATTCTTGAGGGGGATGAATTTATCGCCAAGCGTCATGGTGTTCCGCCCGGTAGCTCACGCGACGAGATATACATCGACCGTAGAAACCGTATCAATTATATCGTCAATCAAGTTGTAATAGATGATTCACCGAAGAAAAGAATATCGGAGATGATCGGACGCTGGGCAATCAAACCCATAACGGGGATTGCGATATTGGCGTTTGCACTTTATCTCTCATATTTGTTTGTTGGAAAATTTGTTGCACAAATTGTGGTCAATTTTACTGAGATACAGATTGGAAAAGGACACTGGGAACCATGGGTACGCGAAATTATCTCTGCGATTATTCCCGCATCATCGTGGTGGAATTCACTTCTCGTTGGTGACTTTGGTATTATCACCATGACGACAACATATCTTCTATTTTTATTATTGCCCCTCGTTATCGCTTTTTACGTCGCATTGTCCCTCATGGAAGATAGCGGCTACCTGCCTCGGTTGGCAACAATGGTTGATAGGACATTAAGTGTACTGGGTTTAAATGGGCGAGCGGTGATTCCTCTGATCCTTGGTTTCGGTTGTGTAACTTCAGCAACGATTACAACAAGGTTGCTCGGTACCGAGAGGGAAAAAACCATCGCAACTGCCTTATTACAATTCGCTATTCCCTGCTCGGCGCAATTAGCTGTGATTGCAGCCCTCTTGGCGGGTGCTGGTTTTCTTCCTATGATTGTTTACGCGCTTACAATTTTTGGAGTGTTGATCGCTATCGGTACTATCCTGAACAAATTTTTGCATGGTGAATCTGCTCCACTTCTACTCGATTTACCTCCGATGCGCATACCAAGGGTTCAAAATGTTGCCCGAAAAACATTCTACCGAACTTTTCATTTCATGAAAGAAGCATCCGGTTGGTTCTTCGTGGGTGCCTTGGCAGTCGGCATTGCACAGATCACAGGTCTGCTTGTTTATTTACAGAAGCTGCTTATTCCATTAACAACCCACTGGTTACAGCTCCCTCCAGAGGCATCAACAGCATTCATCATGGGTGTTGTTAGGCGTGACTTTGGTGCTGCGGGTTTATATCATTTATCATTAAGTCCCATGCAGATTACCGTTGCACTAATTACTATAACTCTTTTTGTTCCATGTATCGCTTCGTTAATGGTGATGATGAAGGAACGTGGTCTCAAGGAGGGTTTCATCATCTGGATAGGAACATGGGTAGTGGCTTTCTTCATTGGTGGAGTTGTTTCTCACATCGTCATTTAATTTATGAAAGTTAATACTGATAAAAATACTGTTCTCGAGGAAAAATTAAAATCCGAAGTAAGAGCTTGCCCCCAATGTCATTTGATTGTTGAAAATCCTTTCATGGAATTGTGCCCACGCTGTAACAAAACTCTTCCCAATATTATCGTTGACTGTCCGGGTTGCGCACAAAAATTTTTGTGTCCCACACAAAAAAATCGTAAATTTACACTTCAATAACCTATTATTTAACGGGGGAATACAAAAATCCCTCTCAAAACAGTCGATTTTAGGTTCAATATTAAATCATAAAGGAAGATTCTATGGAGCGAATAAAAGTTCTCATCATGGGAGCAGCAGGTAGAGATTTTCATAATTTTAACACAGTTTTTCGGGACAATGAGCTTTATGATGTTGTCGCATTCACTGCTACACAAATACCAAATATTGCAGGGAGAAAATATCCTGCAGAGTTAGCGGGAAAGTTATATCCCAACGGTATCCCAATCTATCCTGAATCCGAATTGAAACAGCTTATCAAGAAACATAACATCGAGGAAGTTGTCTTCTCGTATTCCGATGTCTCTTTCAATTATATTATGACGAAGGCATCATTAGTAATTGCTTTGGGGGCAGATTTCAAACTGCTTGGCGCTAAGCCAACTATGTTGAAAAGTAAAGTACCTGTTATCGCTGTTGTAGCGGTTCGGACAGGTTCCGGAAAGAGTCAGACATCGCGTAAGGTCTGTAAAATTCTTCGTGAAATGGGTAAACGGGTCGTCGCAATTCGTCATCCTATGCCGTATGGTGACTTGGTGAAACAAAAAGTTCAGAGATATAAAACGCTCGATGATCTTATTAAGTTTGAGTGCACCGTTGAAGAGATGGAAGAATACGAGCCGCACATCGTTACCGGTACGATAATCTATGCCGGAGTTGATTACGAGGCGATACTCCGTCAGGCAGAACAGGAAGCAGACGTGATAGTGTGGGATGGCGGCAATAACGATATGTCGTTTTACCAACCCGACCTGACGATCACCGTTGCCGATCCGCATCGACCGGGGCATGAGATGTCTTATTATCCGGGTGCGACTAATATTTTACTTGCCGATGTTGTGGTGATAAATAAAGTTGAATCAGCGACTCGTGAGAATATCGATATCGTTAGAAAAAATATTCGTTCGGTGAATCCCGCTGCAATAGTCATCGAAGCAGCATCACCAATTACTGCTGAGGATGAAAAAATAATCCGGGGGAAGCGTGTTCTGGTAGTGGAAGACGGACCAACACTCACGCACGGGGAGATGGCATATGGTGCGGGTGTGATTGCCGCAAGGAAATTTGGAGCATCCGAGATTGTTGATCCGAGACCATGGGTTGTCAATTCCATCGCTGAGACATTCGCGAAGTATCCGAATATCGGAACACTTCTTCCTGCGATGGGTTATGGCGGGAAGCAAGTTAAAGATCTGGAAACTACTATCAATCGTGTGGATTGCGACAGTGTTATCATCGGAACTCCGATTGACCTCAGACGAATTATTAAAATCAATAAGCCCTCGGTGCGTGTGAACTATGAGTTAGATGAAATCGCAAAACCTGATTTACAAGAAATTCTTTCAAACTTTTTTAAAAAAATGAAAGGTTGATCTGATATGAAGAAAGATTTTTTAAGTATTGCGGATTGGAATACGGAAGAATTGTTGGAACTTATAGACTTCTCAAAGAAAATCAAAAAATATCCAAAAGAATATTCCCAAAGTCTTTCGGGGAAATCGATTGCAACCATTTTCGAGAAGCAATCTCTCCGGACACATGTTACATTTGATGTCGGTATCTATCAGTTAGGTGCTCATGCGATCTATCTTACACAGGGAGATATTAGTTTGGGCAAGAGAGAGTCGGTATATGATACCGGCAAGAATCTGGAGCAATGGGTGGATGGTATTGTGGTGCGGACTTACGCTCATAAAACATGCACTGATCTTGCTGGTGCAGTTGATATTCCCGTCATCAATGCGTTGACAGATTCCGAGCATCCGTGTCAGGCACTTGGTGATTTTCTGACAATTCACGAAAAAATGTGGAGTTTCACAGGTAAGAAATTCGTTTTCGTCGGAGATGGCAACAATGTGTGTCATTCGTTAATGCTGTTCGGCGCAAAGGTCGGAATGAATTTCGTAGCTGCGACACCGAAAGGTTACGAGCCGGATAAAAACGTTTTCAAAACTGCTTCGTCTGTTGCAAAGAAAATGGGTTCGACTGTTCAGGTTATAAACGATCCAAAGGAAGCTGTGAGCCATGCGGATGTTATTTACACCGATGTCTGGGCGAGTATGGGTCAGGAAGTTGAGAAGGAGCAGCGGGTGAAGATATTCAAGAGTTTTCAGGTGAATAAGAAGTTGATGTCATATGCTAAGCCCGATGCAATTTTTATGCACTGCCTGCCCGCGCATCGCGGTGAGGAAGTTACGGATGAAGTTATCGACTCGAAGAACTCTGTGGTATTCGACGAAGCAGAGAACCGTTTGCATACCCAAAAAGCTGTTATGCTCACATTGATGACGGGAGAATGATCTGGAAAATTCTCTTCTTATTGCTATCGGGGGGAATTCGCTCATCAGGGCGGGACAAAAAGGTACTATACCTGAGCAATTTGCAAATGCCTGCACGACAGCAGAACAAGTTGCAGAATTGGCTGCGCGCGGATATCGAATAGTAATAACTCATGGAAATGGACCGCAAGTCGGCTCACAGCTTCTTCGCTCGGAAGCCGGATCATCGCAAACTTATACCTTGCCGCTCGATGTATGTGTTGCAATGACTCAGGGCGAGATTGGTTACATTCTTCAAACATCTTTACAATCAATCCTTCAAAGTCGAAAAATCTCGACTCCCGTCGCCAGTCTCGTAACTCAAGTGATTGTCGATAAACATGATGTGGCATTTCAAAATCCGACGAAACCAATTGGTCCATTTTATTCTAAAGAAACTGCAGATAAGAAGAAACATGAGCTTGGTTGGGACATCGTTGAAGATGCGGCACGGGGTTATCGCCGTGTAGTTCCATCTCCTAAGCCGCTTGGGATCGTAGAACTTGAGATAATTCAGGATTGTTTGGAAAGGGATATAATTGTAATCGCATCGGGCGGCGGCGGTATTCCCGTGAGTATTGAAAATGGAACTATTGTAGGTGTTGAGGCAGTTATTGATAAAGATCGTGCTTCTTCGTTGTTGGCAAGTCAATTGAAGATGAAACGTTTCGTTATTTCAACTGAAGTAGAGCAGGTGTATCTGAATTTCAAGAAACCGAACCAGATAGCAGTTCGCGAGATGAATGTAGACGATGCAAAAAGATACCATGCCGAGGGACATTTTTTAGAAGGAAGCATGAAGCCGAAGATTGAGGCGGCGATAGATTTCATAGAAGCCGGAGGAGAAGAAGTTATTATCACCGATCCCGGGCATATCGTCTCAGCCGTTGAAGGTAAAACTGGAACTCATATAATCAGAAAGATGAAGCTATGAAATTACAGCATGTAATAGAATCACAGCAGTTTACTTTACCGATGTTGGTAGAGCTTTTCGAAATTGCAGATCAGATGGAGCGCATTCTTGTACGCGGCGGAACGCAGGATTATAACCACAAGATTATGGCTTCGTTGTTTTATGAGCATTCGACACGTACGCGTTTTTCATTCGAGTCTGCAATGCATCGCTTAGGAGGAAGTGTGCTTGCGACCGAACGAGCAAATACATTCTCATCAGTTGCTGCCGGCGAGACACTCGAAGATACAATCCGGGTCGTTGGCAATTATGCTGATGTCATCGTACTGAGGCACAACGAAGTAGGCGGTGCTCAACGAGCCGCTGCCGTTTCAACTGTTCCTATCATCAATGCGGGCGATGGAAAAGGAGGACAACATCCCACACAAGCACTCCTTGACCTCTATACAATTTACAAAGGAGTGAAGACAATCGAAGGCGTGAAAGTTGCATTGATCGGAAATCTGACCGATGGACGCACAGTGCGTTCGCTTGCGTATCTTCTCGGAAAGTTCGAGCGCGTTAAGCTATTTTTTGTTGCTCCAAAATCTTTCCAGATAAAACAAGATATACTGGATTATCTTGTAAAACATGACGTATGGTTCTCCCTCGAGAGCAATATGATGAAAATATTGCCCGAGGTTGATGTGGTTTATAGTACACGCATTGAGCCGGAACTATTAACACAAAAGGGAGAAAGACTCGAAACTATCTCTCAATATTTCATTGATGATAATGTTCTAAAACTAATGCCCTCTCACGCACTTGTTATGCATCCATTGCCGCGACTGCATGAAATATCTCCCTCGGTAGATTCAGATGTTCGTGCCGCATATTTCAAGCAAACGCGGAATGGTGTCTTGATTAGAATGGCGCTGCTCGCATCAGTTTTGGAATGATTTATTATTTGAGTCGTTTCTATCTCTGTTTTCGGAACGGTAGGATCTTGGCTCATGAACTAGCAGTATCAAAAAAATCATTCCGGTAATCGAGAAAATTATTCCCAATGAAAAAACAGCTTGATATCCGAACATATCGCTTATCCATCCTCCTAATAATCCCGATAGATACAACGGTGCGAGAATAGTGTTCATCAATCCTATATAAGTCGAACGCTGTTCACTCGGACTGTATTCAAGGGCAAGATTATGACGTGTCATTAGCTCTGACCCAAGATTGATACCCATAAATAGAAAGACCATTCTAAACCATTCAATAGTAGGTGAGAGGAGTGCGAATATACTTGCGATCAACATTGTGCCCGATGCTGAAATTAATGCGAGCTTGTTTCCGTAACGATCCGCTACAAATCCAATTATCAACGCACCAATCCCCTGACCGATTACCATTATCAATGTAAACTGCCCAACAAAACTCTCATCCGTGTTGAAGCTTCTCAATCCGTATACTGTGAAAAAACTAAGTGGCATAGCAGCCAGGATTAAAAATATAGAAGCAAAAATATAATTTCGGAAAGGGATATTTTCCAAGAAGACATTCCGTAATTGCTTAAAGTAATCGGAGCGCGATTGCGAGGGAAGAACATTGCTTGGGTGTTCTTCAATGATAGCAAATTGAAGAAAGATAGAAATAAATTGCAAGCCAAATGTTATAAAAAATGCTAAGGCATAGCCGAGTGGGAATTCAAAATTTACCAATAACCATGTCAAAATAAATGCACCAATGAATGCTCCGCCACCTGCCAGTGATGTTCTCAGCCCCGAGAGTCTACCCCGAAGTCCAACAGGTGTTAATTTCGCATACATATCGAACCAAAATGGTGTTGCAATCCCAGTCAGGATTTGATAAAATCCAAACAGGATAAGAAAAAGAGAGAGCGTTAGTAATTTGTGGGAATTTCCAAGACTAAGGATCACAATGCCGGTAACAAGCACAACAAATCGCTGGACAAGTCCTGTTCTTATCGCCCAGGTTTTTTTCCATCGCTGTGTCTGAGCATATCGAGCGGCAAATATTTGTGGAAGGAATAAACCAACCCATGCGATAACTCCAAGTGCACCAATCGCAAGATTACCTCCACCCAAACGATTGACAAGAGCGGGAAGAACCGTTTGTGTTGAGATGAAAGATGTACCCGCAATAAATAGTGCTCCTTCGGATAGGTTAATTAGAAAGTTTCGCTTTGAGGATCGATTTAAGGTTTCAAACATTGTTCAAATATAAAAAAAGCATTACATCTAATCCACTGAATGATTCTTGTTGCGTAGATTTATTATTGGTAAGGATAAAGGTTTCTATTTTACAAAGACTCAAGTTAATTGACTTTCCTCGTTGTAAAAGGTATATTTAATTGAGAAATGTATTGAACATGAAAATATTTTAATCTGATTAATGAAATTACAAAAAACGATATTGTTCCTTGAAGATGAAGAAGAATTTCTTTCAACAGTTAGCTCGCTTCTGCGGGATATCGGATATAACGTTGTTGAAGTTCTAAATGCTGAGAGAGCACTTGAAATCCTTGAGAAAACAGCTCCAGATTTAATAATAGCCGACATTAAATTACCCGGTATTAATGGCTTTGATTTTTTTACGCAGGTGCATCGTATAGATAAATACCGCAAGATTCCGTTTATTTATCTGACAGCATTTAATAATCTGCAAGCCGCTATGAGGGCAAAAAATGATGGAGCTACAGATTATATTACTAAACCGTTTGAATTGGAATATCTGATCACGAGAATCCAAGAATTACTTCCACCATAATATGTCGATTTTGATTTGGTGATCTTGGTCACTGCTGAGAATTTAAAATTCGAATACGTTAATATTAAAAATGAAAGGTTATTGTACAAAATGGATGAGGGTACGGGGTTGAAAAAAATCCTCAAATGGGCAGGGCTAGTGACGATTATTGCCCTCCCGGTAATTGTATTATTAAAAAAAAGGAAAAATTGTTCGTCCGATGTTCCAGACGACGACGAGTCTAATATTTTTACAACTGAATTGGAAGAATAGTATTGTTTAGTTTTAGTTTCTATCAACTAAAAATTGATCGTACTTTTTAAATCCTCCACATCTTTTAAGCTATTGTGTTTCTGACATTTTCCAGGTAAGTATTTTTTATTGAATACTTCTACCTCACGATCAGGACAGAATGGTGTAGCGATATTTTTTGTTTCTGTGCATATCGTGTCTCTCTCAACTCCCTCTGGTTGGTTAAAATATTGAAGAGGTAGTGCGATATTTGGATCTTCGTAAACATATTTCATAAAAAGACCCCAGATAGGTGCTGCTGCTCTTCCGCCTTGACCATCACTTGTTGTGAAATGAACTGATTTATTATCAAATCCGACCCAAACTCCGGCGGTGATCTGTGCAGTAAATCCAACAAACCATGCATCAGCATATTCTTGAGTTGTACCAGTTTTTCCAGCTGCTGGTCTGACAAAATAATTTCGCACGCGTACCCCAGTGCCACCATCTACCGTTCCCGTTAGCATATCGGTCATCAAGTAAGCAGTTTCTTTACTTAAAACTTCGCGTTTTGTTGGCTGGTTCTCTTCAATTGTATTACCGTCTTTATCTTCAATTTTCAGAATCGAGATTGGCTCAACATAAACACCATCGTTTGGGAATACACTATAAGCAGCTGTCAACTCCAACGGTTGAACCTCTCCCGTTCCTATCGCAAGCGATTCATATGGCGGTAACTCCGATTTGATACCCATGCGATGAGCATACTCGATAACAGTATGTACGGGTGCAATTTCCATGATTGCTCGGATCGCAATGAGGTTAATTGAGTGTTTTATTGCATCGCGAAGCGTGTATTTGCCCCCGATTTCATGCTCAAAATTTTCCGGTGTCCATCGTTTACCATCAGCCATTATCAATGTTACTGGTTGATTGAGTAGTTCGTAACATGGTGGA
>CAYGZC010000329.1:0-103050 GCA_964354225.1 uncultured Chlorobiaceae bacterium
AGCTATAACCTTCAATTGGGACTACCGAAACTGTATAACCTGGTACTCCATAAAGGGTTTTATACATAAATCCACTGCTCGGAAAATTTTCATTACCGCTAAAATGATAGAAACGATAGGTTGATGGTGTATAATTATTTGTTGTAAAAACCCAACAATTGTTTGCATCTGCATATCCAGATACATACATATAAACTCTATATGTGGAAAAATTATCCATTCCATTTACCTTTAATGAAACATAGATATCCTGCCACACATTTTCTCCTTTTTCGGCAAAAACACCCCGATCAATATAGGTTGTGGTTAATGCTCCTCCCGTATCATAAATACCATTTATATATTTGTTAACAAAGAAATAGAGCATGGGAGCATTTCCCGTAATTTTACCGTTTAAGGTAATTCCCTGTAGGGTACCTATTCCTGTACTTGGATAGAAGGAAAATCCGTAGGTTGTTCCCGATAATATTTTATAAAAATTTATTCCCGTTATTTCAAATAATTTATTTTCCCAATCGGTCTCCACCATACATCTATCCGTTGAATAATTCTGAAAAACTTTACACTCTTCTACACCGGCTATTTCATTAACCATAGATTCTATGTCTGTCAAAGTGGAACTTTTTCTACCGGCAGAAATAATACGATATCGATAGGGTTCATCTGTTTCATTATCGGTACCGTTATAGATAGCATGAACATTGGTACAACTATCTATACTTATACCTCCTACTAAAGAAGTAATAGAATTAGCAGCAACATTATATCCAATACCAATAGATGATGCCACTATAGGCACAGATATGGTAATATCTGATGTTTCATCTACTCTAATATAGTAATTAGTACCGTAGACTAAATAATCTATATCTGTCCACGTAACCTTATCATCTGCATAAGTCCAATGACCACCGGATGTTATTTCTGTTGTAAATGCCGGATCATAATAAAGACTGATTAAAGCAATACCCGTATAATAACTCGGTAATATTTCATAATCCTTACTTTCCCTTCTCATGGGAATACAGGTAACAAATCCCACCCGTTCATAAGAATAAAATTCTTTTCCATCTTTTGTTGAAAAAGTTGATCCTACCTCTATATATTCATCATTAGGAGCAGCTTTTGTACATTCAACCGTACCGAATGATTCATAACCAGGTTTTCGGAAAACACCGGCTTCGATACCATGATAATCCAGAAAGATACCACTTGCTCCCATAACGGTCATATTTGCAACCGCTTCTTCTATCATAGTTTGTACATACATTTCTTCCAAAGCTACTACTTTAAACCATTGATACATGGGATTTGATGGTTCTAGTGTAATACTTGGAACAATGTCAGTTAAAGCTCTGTTAGACATTCTTGCGACAATATCTTCCAGAGTATTTTTAACAAATCCTGTATAAGTAAATGTCATTAACTTGTTCCCCCTTCTAATATTATTGAATTATAAAATTTACCGATTTCCGAAAATGTACATGAGATATCAATAAATCCAGTTGTACCTGTTATATAACATTCAATTTTATCCAAACTTTCCATATCATAAATTTTGCTTGGTGTTAGAGCATCAATAGCTGAAAGTCTAAGTGCCTGTATCGGACCAAGATATTGTGCCGTTGATACAAAAGCAATGAGATCAAATCCGTAATCCACACAAAGTGATTCCGATCCACGTTGAGTATTAAAAACATTATTAATTCGCTGTTTAAGTTCCGTTGAACCGGTAATTAACATTAAACAGCCATGAGGATCGATTATTGGTGTTCCCGATTGATCTACAAAAAATGTGGGCATATCTGTCACCGAACATTTTATAAAAAAATTAAACCGGTTTTATACACGGTTCTATGGTTATATTTCCGCCTATTGTGGTTGGAGGCTGGGAAACAATAATAGTTGGCTTTTCCTTTTCCCGTAGTTCCAATTCATAGAGATTGTTCATGGTGTACATATCCAGTTTTAAGGCATCAATCAAACTACGATCCTGAGTAATTGTTGCTTCTAATTTCTTAATTTGAATTCCGGCTTTTCCCATAAAGTATTTCAGAGCAAACATAAATATTCCAACCATAAAAACAATAAAGAATGCCCCGATATTCCAATTTCCTGTAACAATACCCATAGATATATAGTCCTGCATAAACCATGCGGCAATACCGAGAAAGACAATAAGAAGAACTTTCCAATCGGAAAAGATAATCTTCATATCATCAATATCTACATCGCCATCCTTGTCAACATCGAGAAGTTTCATCGCCTTCTCATAGTTGTCCATCGAAATTTTTACTGACATACATTTTCACATTCTTTTTACATTTAAATATTCTTCTGTTTTTGGATAATAAGTCCTTTTTCCCGCCATTCAATTTCCTGATCTTTACAACGTAAAGCACCCTCCATTTGGGAGAGTTGTAATTGATGGTCTAGTTTAATCTGTGAGAGTTTAGATTCATATTCCTGCACCGTGAGAATTTTTTCGAGTTTCAAATCATATATCTCCTTTTCCTTCTCTTTTATGTTGAGTCGAAGTACATTGAGTTCATCATCGAGTGGTCGCATTAAAACACGTGAATAATAGACCACGGTAAACGGTACAATCACCTGTATGAATGTAGCCATTATACCTTGAAAGGTCCAGTCGTTAAGGGTAAGTCCATTCTGAAAAAACTCAATAACGGGTGTAATGAGAAAGGAAAGGATAACAACCAATATAAGTTTCAGATTGGCTGCATTACTCACCCAGACCATAAATTCTTTACCCGAAACCTTTCCATCTTTGTTGGCATCTATATTTGATATAATACCAGCCATATTATGTTTAGGATCTAGTTTCATACCTTTTTATAACCTCCGCACTCTTATTAAGCTTTTTCCAGCGCAAGAATTCTATTCTCCAGTTCGATTAATTTATCGTTGATTGCTTTTAAAATATCCGTTAAACTACTTTCTTTGCTCAAAGAAGTGGTATTAATATCATCCGTTCGTTTCATAGCGAGAGCAGCGGGCTCCCGAATATCTATCGTATGTTTCATTCCATCTTCCGTTAACCATATATATATTTTTTCTTCTTCACTCATATTATGTCGTCCTCAATCCTCTGATATCACATTGATAAGCTGCTGTTACATTATTTGTGTGATAGGCCATTCTAATTCTATATCTATTTGATGATATGTTAACAGAAGTAGACATTGACATTACAAAAGACGCTCCAGTTCCCATTCCATCTGAATCATAAAATGATATACCTGTACTTGATTCCTCAACCCAACCGTCCTGACTAAATCTATAATATTCTATTACTCCTGAAAGATATATTATTGCATTAATTCCTTCCACAGCCAAATTTCCATAAATTACAAAAGCTGTAGTTCCAGATGGGGTCACAGGGTAAAGATAACAGTTTTTGGTTCCCGTACTCTTCGAAGAATATTCAAGATAATCATCGGTTGAATTCCATGCAAAATCAGCAGCTCTTGAACAGGGATAAATAGGAGTCTGTACCGATGGAACACCTCCTCCTGCTAATGTTTGCCAGCCGATTCCAGCAGTCTGTCCACTAAGCATGGTTAGTACCTGTCCTTCTGTTCCTGATGGAATACGCAGTGCTGTACTCGCTGCAGAAAATCCAACAAGACTACCTTTCGTGGTACCAAGAGAATTAGCTATTTTACCAGCAAGTGCATCAAAGAGTAATTGGGACGAAGGTGATTTGGTGGTGAGGTCTTCTGTAATCGCAGACGTTTCGATACATGCAGCCTGTGCTTGCGTGGCTGTTTGAATAGCATCAACTGTTGGTCCTTTATATTGATAATAGGACCATAACGCTTCCGACAGTGAATTACCGAAATATGGTCGGGCTACATATTGATAGTAACCAGAACTAGTAGTCCATGTCCAAATATTTACCGAAGTTATACCTACTGATATAGGATTTATACAGTTTTGTTCGCTATTATAGATTCCATTAATCCAGATTTTTACTTTATCAGTTGAAGCATTAAACTGGAGAGTAATATGATACCAAATATTATTGGAAATTCCGGTACTAATAGATGTACCACCCCAATATAAAGCACCGGCGGATATTGCTATATATCCGATCTGAGTCGATTCATTAAATTCGAAAATACAACTATAAGTAACATTAGATGTACCCATCCAAAACGAAAATACTGTAGGATATCCCGTTATTGTTTTTGTACGTTTAGAACTATATGTTGCACTATTATCATAAAGTTGAAGCACATCATTAATTGTAAAATCTAAAGCTTTTGAGGATTGATAGGTGGATTCACAATCTGTTCCATCGTTATCCGTCCAATCGGTTAGATTAGCATCGAAATCTGTGGTAAATTTAACGGTATCCGCACCTTCTTCAATTCCCATCCATATATTATCAATACATTTATAAAGATTACCGTTAATGAGTGCGATACCATCGGGATAATGCGGATCGGGTTCTGCGGAAAGATTGGTCATCCCGAGTATGGGATGAACGTAAAATCCTGTAGCGGTTTGTTTGATGTAACCGTAAACCGTACCGTTAGCCGGATCTTCCGAAATATAGGTTTTAGAGATTGGAGCATCGGTGGTAATACCTGATACCATTCCGTAAGAAATCGGAATATCCATTAACATTTGCTCGCCTTCACCATTATCTATATAAACTCCGCTGGTTAATGTTACCGTTTCTACAATGGAAGTTCCCGTATATTGATATTTTATTTTTTGAACTGGCATCTAATTCGCCTCTGTTGCACTGGTATTCATATTTGATTCATCTGTTGTCATGGGTTGTGGTATAATATTTGGATCAACCGTTGGTCCGTTCACTGTCATATGCACATGTTTAAAAACATGTCGATGAGGTTTAACAGAAAGTGGCAATGTTGGTTCTGAATTTAAATCTTTTCCCAAAGAAACAACAGGTGCTTCTACATATATTATATCTTTACTATGAACAGTAATAATTGAAATTTTTGGTATCTCGGCATCATTTTCTACAGAAATATAAGCTGAACTGTTGGTTATATTAGGAATTTGTTTTGATAAATCATCTTTATCTTTGGTTATAATAAATACTTTTTTCTTACCCAACAAAAAGAAAGTTCCACTAAAATCACTATAAAACATAGTTCCACCATCGGGCAATGTTAATCTAAAATCATTAGATGATTCTTTATATGGCATAAGTAATTTTCCGTTACTATCTTTTTGAAATACCTGACCAATTGCTACCATTTCTGGAGAATCTAATTCAGACTGTATTCCAAAATTTACACCACCTATATTTTGTGGAAACTGAAGACCTACAAATTCTCCAGCATAAGGTGATGATTTTATAAAAGTAACACTTCCTTCTGCCGGTCTTATATTCAATTTTTTCTGTTGTATTCCCCAATTTTTATCATCCATATCAGTTTCTGTTACATTTGGAAGATCTTTTTTGATCTTCCCATTCCATATCGAACGATATAATTTAGCACCCTTGGCCGTCAACATATTTATATTTATTGCTCCTTCAAAAAGCAATGAAATTGTATCCCTAGGTATAGCCTGAAATAATTCCTTTGGTCTGATACTAAAATCGGTGGTACATACAACAAGAGATTCAATATAATTTTGATGAAATATATATCTTGTAAAAACAGCACGATAATTTTTTCCCTGAAATTGAAAAATTTGAGGTGGTTTTATAGGCATTACATTAACACCTACTACCTCTAAAAACTGTTTGTTATTTACTGTTATATTAGATATTCTATTATCAGCCGAATAAAAAATCGAAAAAGGCTTTGAAAGAGTTTTATCTCCAATATATTCTCCTATACTGATAGAATTATTTGTTATAAGTAATTCTTTTTTTAATTTAAATGCGAGGTTTGTAAGAAATTCTAAAAATGAACGATGTAAAGATATTCCTTCTTCTGGAAACATCTTTAAATTCTTTAGTTCTTTATCCGCCTTAAATTGTATTTCTGGGAATCCACCTATCATAAGTTGTAGAATATCTCCTACTGTTTTTACATTTTTAGTAGATATAGGATTTTCAGCAAGATCAAATTCCAAATAGTAAAGAAGTCTTGGAACGAAAATAGCTTGGTAACAACCTTCTAATGAATCATATCCATAACTTTTTAGACAAAGATCTATCCTAAAATTATTTCCATAGGTGAAAATATATTTAAATGTATCTCTTTTATTTAACTGAAAATTCATATAGGGATTTTTTGATTTCCATATAACAGCATTTGGACCTTGAAAGAAAGAAAAATAAACATAAACAATATCATCTTTACAATCTTCTTGTCTCGTTAGTAAAGTTTCTCCTATATAAAAGGCCCAACTTATTATTTTTTTGGCGCTTCCCATTATCCGATCACCAGTCCAATCTGTCCTACATCTATATATCTCATATAAACTGTTTCTTTCCCAGCAGTTATAAAAAATCTTCCGTGAGATAAAAATCGATTCGTTTTTCTTATATTCTCACTACCTTGATATATTAACTTAGTAATATTAAAGCAATCAAGACGGCTATAATAGGTAATAGAAAAATCATAGGCATATCTACCAGAAGTGATAGTAAACGTAATATCGTTCTCCGAAACGTTAAATGATTTCATTTGTGGATCTTTTATATCCACAGTTTTATTGTTTTCCAGTCCGATGTAAATCATACGATTATCGCCGTCATTGTTTTTTCCGCTATTATATCTCTTTTTTCTATAGATTGGGATACATCCATTGTTTTCTTTTTCTGTATTAACTGTCGTATAGTATTTAATAAATATGTATATACACCCATATTTCTAATTTGTCTTTCCCGAAGTTGTTCATCAAGAAAGTTTCTTCGAAAAAGACAAACTCCTGTTCGATAAGTTGCGTTTACTACCCAATCCACACCCAATGCACCTTTATTTAGATCAAGAAAATCAAGAACTTTACCGGCTCTTCCGGTGACTTTTGCTACCGTTGGTGCCATTTCGATTAAAGACTGCAACTTAGAATTTTTCTCATTATAGACCGGAAAATCATCTTCATTTGTCATAGCTGCATCACTAACCGCATAAAGTTGTTCCGATTTCGGATATTCATCGGGTTGATATTGACGGCATAGAATAGAAACCGTGATAACATTTTTTCCATCCTTTACATTCCGTTTAAACATTACGGTTTCTACGAAACAATCGAAAATGATTTCATATTGTGTTAATATCGGAAAAGTTCGATGTTTTACCGTTCTTCGCCATTCCGCGTCTTTGTCGTTAGTATTTGCAATTGTTTTACCTTCTACAGCAGCACGATAGGCTAGTGATTTATTGTTTTCCACCGGAACAACATTATTAACGGTAACACTTGCTTTTTCAGTAATATTGTTTATAATACCGCCAAAAAAATCTTTACTAAAGCTTCCTATCACATGACTTATAGATGAACCTATAGTAGTTGTTGAAATACCACCTATCGGAATAGTAGAAAACATTGGTGAAATCTGTTTAAATGCGGAAAGATAATTTAAATAATCTAAATATCTAAAATTGTATGGAATTGATGTTGGTCCTTTATAAGCAGCGTTAACTACTGGTATAGAAACTATTTTATTATTGGTTAAATCTTCTGTTATAGATAATGGATCGCGGGGGACTTTATATTCCACTTCCTCGCCCCGTCCCATTTCTAACAAAAAGAGAACAGCAAGTACATTTAAAATCTCAGTTTGATCATATTCACAGTCGATACGGATACCGAGATTGCCACCTTTTTGTTGTCCTAAAAATGCGGCTCCAATAGCCCGAAATTCGGTAACTTCCTGAGAACGGGCTACTTCAAAATGTTTTACTCTGTATAGCGGTAAAGGTCCGAGCAATACCGGTGGATTTCCAACACCTAATCTATATAAACTCATAGCTATCATGGCTGCAGTTTTAGAAAGTAAACTTATTCCATAATTAGCTGTTTCTGCTATTTTTCCTGCAAGTTCACCTACCATATTTACACCACCTCTACAGCACCATTATATGTTACAATATAAACAGATTGAGTTATTATATCATATCTACGAAAACAGAGTATATAATAAAGACCACTGTTGTCCATAAAATAACAGTTAAGATCCGATGTCACATCAAAAGGAAATGGACCCAATAATAACGTTCCATCTTTTTTCTTTACCGTAATTTCTACTCTTATATTATTGTTTTTAAAAACAAATATTATATCATTTACGGTCATTTCTTTAGTAAAATTATTATAATACAATTCACCACGAATAATATTTTGCAGTCCAGTTTCCCAATCATTAAGTTTAGGTTTTACTATTGTGGTAGAACCAATACGTGTCATCTGATTTATAATTAGAGTACCAGCCGTTGAAAACTGCGGTTTCTTCGGAGGTTTTGAGTTAAATATCTTGTTGGTAATTTTAGGCCAAACGGATGCATAATTTAAGTTCATTATAAATCCATATAAACCCATGTTTCTAATATTTCTGTTCTGAAGATTATAATCATTAGGTTTTTGACCAACCATCTGAAACATATTAGTTATTATTCCGGTACTAGCTATATTTATTAAATTTAGGTGTAAATCTGTATAGTTATTTGCTTGTGTATCAAGCTTTTTTGTTCTTATATAGGATCTCTTCATATTGGCTCTGGTATAAAGCTGTGGTGAATCCGATAAATTCATCGCTGTTAATGCTTTCCAGCTATTTTTTGCATAGGCATTCATCTTATCCTGCGGTAATAATGGTGGTGCGGTACTTAATGGTTTCTCTGATTCCACATAGGAATTAGCTTTTATTTCTTCATTTAAAGCGGTCTCGAAACTTCTCGTATCCTCTTCTATAGCTTTTCCAATAAAAACATCGGTAATATAAGGTGGTTCAATAAATTTGTGAAAAAGAATCGATACATTTATAGTATCTCTATCGGTAGTATCAAGATCCTGCCAATAGATTAGTGATTCAATATAAACATCAAATATAACGAATTCTTTGGTAGTAACATTAAAGGTTTTATGATAATTGGAACGCATCCATTTAAAATCATTTTTACTGATTTCTACCAGATCTTCTTTGGTAGTATCCATATCCTGTTTAATAACATCTAATTCCTTTACTTTGTTGGTAGCTGCCGAAAACATTTCTCCACTACCTATTAAATTTCCAAGAATTGTCGTACCAGCTGGACCAGTGAACATATCTTTTAGTCCCTTATTTATCTCCTCCGATTTTGATCCTTTTATATAAAGATATTGTAGAAGGGAAAGATAGCGGCTGGCGGATGGTCCTTGTAGTTTGGCGTCGATTCGTAGAGAATGTTGACCACCTGGTTGTTTAGCGAGATATTGTCCGGCGATAGAACGATATTTTAATACGTCTTGGGAGAATGCGGCTTCATAATATTGAACTGCGAAAAGAGGAACAAGCCAAATAATGCAATCTGCATTAAGAATAGCTCTGGATGTACTGGAAGCGAATGTTTCCAATGCTCGTTTCATAGCTATCTCTTTTTGCGATTTATCATAGATAGAAACGTTGGATGGTTTTGAATTACCGCCCCTTTTAATAAATGTCGCAGAACTTGTGCTTAATTTATCCATTTTTTATCACCTATACACTTCTTCTGTTATTATTATCGTCACGCGTGGTGTCCTGAACATTTCCATTTACCGTAGGTCTTGGATTTGAAACAGCTTCAAATATATCTCTTAATTCTGTGCTTTCCGTTAAAGCATCTTTTATATCTTTTTTTACATATCTTTCTTTATCATAATCAATAGATTCTAAATAATCGGCCAAAATATCGGCTACTTTCTCTGTAAATGTTCCAGCTTCTAATAATTCTTTCAGTCTTGATTCATTTAACGCTCCCACGTTGGGCAAATTCGTAGCTCCAAAACTTTGCCAATCTAATGGTACTACATTACCCAATAGAGCTATATCGGCTGATTCTGCAGCTTCTTGTAATGCATCCTGTAAATTTTTTGGAGAAGCATATGGTTTTACTTGTGTATTCATCATTAATTCTTTAGGGAAAGCAACACCTATTTTTTTCATTCCTTGTTCATCGTAGAACTGTTGCATATACTTTATTAATTTATTTTTATAAAATATAGCTAGTTTTTCATCAATTGCTCCTCTTCTTACTTCTTTGTCAATGATAGTATCTATTATTTGTTCCATAGAAGTACTAACAACTTCTTCTCCATATTGTGGTGTTCCTTCTGGTGTATCTTCAAGTCTTTTTCTATATCTCAATCGTTGGAAGCTCATTTCACCTAATAAAGTCATTGCATCTTTATTTAAAATAACACCTAAATCTATTTTCTTTGGTTCTCCCAGTCTAGCTTCTGGTGAAGCTGGTAAACCTGTACCAGGATCTATTTCTTGTAAACGCTTAAACTCAGCTAATACTTCCGATATTTTTGGATTATAATTACCAACGTTTTGAAATGTAGTATAAAGTCTAGTATTTTTATCGAGAATATCTATATTCATAGTTCTTTGTGGGTCTTTTTCTACTATTTTTTTCATTAAACTTTCCCAATATAATTCACCCGATCCAAACTCAGGACTAACCATTTTTCTCTCATCTATCATTCCACTTACAAATTGTTCATTGGATATTCGTCTTGATCGAATATCTCTTGATGTTGGATAAATTGATAGTTCAGCCAATTTTTCTGGACTTACTTTCTTTATAGATTCTACTGGTATATCGAAAACATTTCTCGCTATTTGTAACATTTCTGGCCATTGTCTTAAATTAGATATGACTTTTCCTGTTTCATCTACTAATTTAGATATTTCACCGTGATATAAAAGTACACCTTTTGAAGGTCTACCTGGTAACTCAATATCATCTCTCACTCGTGCTCCTTGAGAAAGATCTCCAACAGTTTTTTGACCTCTCAAAAAATGAAGAGAAATTCCTGGTACTTCGGAATAAGCTCTTTGTATACTACGTATATTATTCATGCTAATATTATGAATATCAATATCAGCTACAGTTTCTGTTATTCTTTGTAAAGCCCTCGAATCATCATTAACAATAGCAACTGCCATCTGTGAGAATAATCGTTCTAAATCATTTTTTAATTCTTGTTTTAGGGTCTCAAGTGGATCTATACCTGGTTCTGTTATTCCATATATATCTCTTAATGTCTCTCTTTGTTTTGTCTCATCATTTGCAATCGTAGCTATAGATTGTCTTATTTTTGTCGCTATCCAATCATCTTTATTGTGTAACAATGTATTCATTGATATTAATTGAGCATATTCCAACTGTTCTGGATGTGGTACTCTAAATACAGCTAATTGAACATTTCTTAATATTCTATCAATACTATGTAGAACTCTTGTTGTTGATTCATCTTGGTTAATTCTTATTTCTTCTGTCGTTTCATTCTGATTGTTTTCTAATCTTTCTGTATTTTCTTGTTGTAATCGCTGTAATTCTTCATTAGCACGTTGTAATTCTTCTTTAGTTTGATGTAATTCATCCTGTGTATCTTCACTATCTTCATCTATCTGTTTTTTTAAGCTGGTATTAGAAGCGGTTAAATCGGCTTTTGATGCCGGTTTTTTGTCCTCCTGCAGTGTGATTGTAGAAAATGACGTCTTTTTACCCGTGAAAACTTCATAGGCTTCTTTTAGTTTGTTTATATTTTCTGGCTTTTCAATATTCGACATAGATTCATCCATTTGTTGTAATATCTTAGCCAGATCACTCAATTCATTCTTCTTCAATCCTTCCATCTTTATTGCAAGAATGGCGTTCATGGTATCTTGACTCATTTATTCATCGCCGCCAATATTGTGTCTAAATCTTCTATCTTGTCTATTTTTTTAGTTTGATAAGGATTTGTTATTTCTAAGAATTCTTTCTGAAGAGGTGTGAGTTTCCAAAGTTCACTGGTTAAAGGCACATGAAGTTCCCATAACATTGTTAATAATTCTTTCCCATCTTTTGTATTTATTTTATATTTAATAAGACTTGTGGGATAAGAAGACATAGAAATAGCTTCTATAGCCATTTCATGCACATAACGCATCTTCCGTACATCCTCGATATTGAAGGAAGAATCGCGAAAATCTTTCATACTATGATAGACTACCCAATAATCAAATTCCTGTAGATATCGGAGATAATTGGTAAACATCTCCAGAGGAATCGTGGTAAGATCAATTTTTCCTTTTAAAGTGCCAAGTTGGATTTGAAGAATTTGTCTGGCCAGTTTTTCATCACAGATACCAACACTTTTGTTCTTGGCATCATCGAATTCTGCACTGGAAACTGCGCGTATGGGAATTTGTTGGGTATCATAAGGAAAAAATTTCTTAACTTGGATTCCCATGCGAATCATGTTAAGAATATCGTCCATCAGTGTCACCAATAGGTATTATTTTCAAGAAATTTTGTATTAAATGCATCACGACCTTCCTGAATACCACGTCCAAATGGAACGGAAATATCGGATGAGACACTTGATTCTGTTTTATCTTTAGTTATTGTTCTAAATATTTCATTTAAAGCCACACCATTAAAACTGGTTTTTGGTACATCACCAACAGCATAATCGGTGGACATATCATTAATATGACATTTTATCAATCCTTCTCGATAAAGTTTATGTTCCACATCTGCCGGTTCTGTATGAGAATCAACAAAAGAAGCATAAAATGTCTGTTTTGTGGCCATGATAGTTCTGAATAATCTATCCGAAGTTGAAAGAGATGGTACGGTTATAGAAAAAGAATAGGCAATAGGTTTTCCTATTACTCCGTTGTTAAATTCTCCGGGGCCTATACCGTGTACTTTATCATAAGTTGTGGCGGTAGTATAGGTTATGGTGTTGGGTAATACAATATCGATTTCTTTATATGCACCGAGAATTGTTTCATTATCTAAAACAATAAATGTAACAATCCGAGATTTCTGGAAGTTAAGATCCTGCGACATATTTTATCACGCCCATTCCGCAAATAATGCTGATAAGGTAGTACTTTCGTTTCCACTACCGAAAAAGTTCGTGTAGATTAAACTATCTACTGGTGTTTCCACCGGATGACCATCTGCACCAATATAATTATACATATACCGTAAAGCAATACCCGCAAATAAACTCATAGGCGCTTCGCCCACGTTTATAGTTAATTCCCGACTTTCAATCCGACATTCCACCAAAGTTTCCCGCAGTAACTTAAATTGAGAAGTTTCGGAAAAATCTGTAGCATCATAACAGGACATATTAAATGGTATTCTTCCTGTCTGTAATGCTCTGAATAGAGTTACTTCAGGTGACATGGATGGAACGCCGATAGAAAAACGAAACTCGGGTGGTTTCTCGATATATCCCATATTATATTCGGTAATACTATGATAGGGTTCTGCGGGAAATGTAGTTTTTATATTTACCCGATTCACTAGTGTAATAGGTAAAACTTTCATATTACTCATACCAGGTGTTTGATATGCAACTTCCGTTGCAATCCGTGCCTTATCAAAGTTTAACATCTGTGACATGTTGGATCACCTATCCTGTGCCAAATAATGCGGTTACATTAATATATTCAATGTCTCCGGCAAATAAGTAGGAGATAGATATATTATCCACAAGGCTACTGGCTCGTGCAGATGCCAGTATAATTTTATCTGGATCGGATAATTTATTTTCATTTTGAAGGTATGTTTCGATAGGGATAACTACCGTAAAGTTACTATCTATAATCTTCTCCATGCTAAATGCTTGATACCCTGCTGATTCTATAGCAGAACGTAATCCTTGAACTCCACGATAAGTGTAAGCTGGTCGATTGAATAAATATCCATAGATCCTATCCTGTACCAGTTTAAAAACATAATTTCGGCACTGGACATAGTTTATTTTTCCTTCTCTTCCACTACCGAGAGTTAGATTGCTTCCCCAACGGATACCTTCATTTATTCCAAATGAGACGGGAATATAGACATAGGGATTTATTAAAGCGTTCATAGCCCGCCGTGATTCCATACCATCGGGAAATTCGGATTGTGTGAGTAAACTTTTACCAAAAGTCGTGGTAGGTCGATAATTCTGCATTCGGATGGCGGTAAGATCAACTGCTGGATCGATAGCTGATTCATCCGCAAGTTGCTTGGTACTTCCGAGAAAGACATATTGGTCGGAAACCATATTTTTAAGATCTTCAAATTTATAGGCGTCGGTATCATAGGCTGTGCCGCTAGCATAAAGTCCGGTGATTTTATCACCCGGTTTTACCCGTTCAGGTAAAGAAAAGGCAAACATACATGGCTTCTGATTCGCTACAAATTGATCTACCATAGATCTTCCCAAGAAAAGATCATGTAACCAACCTTTTCCACCATAACAAAGACCACTGAAATATTTATATCCAATATTACTTCCAGGTGTAGGTCCAGTTTCTTTCGATGGATCATAGGCAAATAAAAGAAATTGAAAGTTATATAACGGATTAGAAAGTTCTTTATAGGCTAATCCTATTGGCTGTGGAACTACTGAAGCCTGTAATCGATCATATTCCGAAAGTACGAAGATTCCTGTTGCTGTTCCTTGTGTTACACCCGATATTGTTAATCCACTAATAGAATTAAGGGTCATAGCACCATTATATATACCATTTACAACATGATCTTCCCAACCACTGGTGACTTTATACCATGCACCTGTTGGAAAGGTTACAGATGTTAAAGAACCTGTTGCAGGTTGCATGAGATAAAATTGACGATCATCTGTTGCACCTGTTAAAGGACTATATTGACAGACAAAAGTTTGATTGGTACCATTTTTTATACCATCAAATTCTTCCTCTGTTTGTTCGGATGATGTAGAAGGTATACAATAAAGTATGACCGAAGATACGGCACCTCCTCCAACATCACTTAAAAAGGCTTTGGTAGCGATATAAGCACTATCTGTGGTTACTAAACCATATTCTTCTCCTAACAAAGCATCAGCATCTCTAATATCATCTATTATACCAGAATAAGCCGTGGCTTTTCCAATAATAACCACTTTTCTCTGGTTTCTAATAGCTGCAACGGACGGAGCCGTTCCCGGTGTAATATTTACATACATTGTCATTCTATTGGCACCCTCATTTGTTCAGTATAACCAGACACAGTTATAATAGTTCCTGTAACACCAGATATATAATACGGAGACTTATAGTCTGGAGCCATGGGAGCAGGTTCATCTGTCCATCCATTTAGGGTAAGGACATCGAAGGTTAGCTCATATCCATACTGCCGCTTGGTAAATATATTTGGTAATACTCTATGTCCGAAGCTATATTGGTCTACTGAACCACCTGTAATTAAACTGTTCCAATAAACCTTTATATAACTTTCTATAGTTCTAAGCCATGCCTGTGTTAGATACCTTCCATCAAGAGATCCTGTGGTACGGGCAAACACCCGTACCGCAATTGTATCAACATCGGCATAACCGTAGTTATGATAATTTGGATTCGCCCTTTCTCCGAGATAATTATTAATAGACATCATATATTTCCGATTACTCGGTAAATGACTTACCACAATAAAGGGATTATCCCGTTTCACATCTTCCATTGATTGAGTAATTGGTGGAGTGAAAGCCACACCACTATAATAATAATCGAGGTTACTTAGACTCGTAACCAATCGGTCTAAAGTTTCTATATCAAGCAATTATCTCTTCCCTCCGTAGCACAAAATAATAACAATCTGCCTTCATTCCCAGCGGTATAATGTTAAAAATTCGAAAAGATTCCGAACCAGAAATAATATAATCGTCGTGAGAGGGAGGAAAGGTACTTCGATCCTGTCGATTTGGTATTCCCCGAAAGAACTTCATATTGAACCAGAACATCGGTACATAAGCTTCTATCACGTTCCGTTCACCCCGAGGATTGGTGAGAGAATATCCATCTGTTGTCATATTGAGCATGGTTACATCATATGAGATACTGATAGGAATATTTGGATATAAAGTTCCCGTCATATGTATTCTTCCTTCTGGACCAAGGTTTTTTACAGTACGATAATAGCAAAAACCGGTGAAATATTTTGCGGAAGTTGCTAAAATAGATTGCCACATTATAATTCACCTAATTCATAATCATAATCCGAAATATCATCCTTCCAACCATAGCCACGTGCAGTGCGATCAAAGGCTATAGCACCGTATTTGCTATTACTGGTGAGTGTTGAACCCGAAATACGGTTCCAAAGTTTTATATAGGCTTCTACAAGGCGAAAGCCTCGCATACGCCATGATTCATGAGAGAGTAAGGCGTAGAATGGATCTGAAGATCCCTGTGCAAAGAAGAACATTGGAGTACCAGAATCATATCGTTTGGTATATTTACCCATTGTTTCCTGACTAATATTTCCGTAAGCTGCTTCGGCTTCCCGTGTCATTCCCGCGTATTCAATATAAAAACAGAGTTCTGCTGCGGCTAAAAATCCGCTAATATCTGTAACAGGTAAAGGAACGTTGAGTTTAGTTATCCATGAATCGACATCTGCAGTCGATAAAGTCTGCATAATATCTGTGATGTTCTGTTCTGTGTAATCTGGTCTAAAATAGTTGATTACTTTTGTAATATCAGGTTTTGTGGCATATGGCATATTTATCACCACAATTAAAAAAGAAAAAAGAAAATTTAAACTGTCTTAAGGGCAGTTGCTCCTACAACCATGACTTTAGAAAAGTCATCAACCCGAGGTGCGTAGCAGAACATCATTTCACTGAATTGCATCTTTGTGCGAGGATCTTCCCATTCATTCGCATAGAATGCACTAGAGTTGGTATGTTCGGGCATACACTTGGCGGTGTAGAGGTTACCGATAGTTCCATTGGTAAATAATGCCCATTCAACGGTATCGGACCCGGAGGTCATAGTCATCATTTTCTGTACTTTTCGTGAGGTCCAGTCATCTGGGCGAACATCTCCCATACCTGGATATCCAACACGACCAGCGTTCAGCGAACTATCCTTATAGGTTTGGCCCATTACTTTTTGGAATTTCACCCCTTTAATAGAAGTCGCGATTTTTGTTTGAGTGGCATCGTAGTGAAATTTAATCAGTTCTAAGATTCCACTGTTATTTTCCATACCGTATGCGGTGTTATTTCCGACAAATGCACGGGTTAATTCTTCCTGTGCAAATTCGGAATAATACAGATCCAACTTATTTAGTTGTTCCACCAGATTTCCTGTGGTATCGGTCCATTTCTTTCCCGCCAAATATTGTCCACTTGCAGGGTTAGTTTCGGAGGCATCGAAGTACTTATAGCGACCGGCTTGTTTGGCATATTGGTTACCGAATCTGTTCATAACAGCTGGTACCATGCGCACGTAGGAACAGAGTATATATTCAATATTACGTTCCATAGATTTTACTGCGTTGGTAACAAGTAATTGCTGGGCTTTATCCAGAAATCCCGCTTTAAATTGTTCCTTAAATTGCAGTGGATGAGAAACTGGTCCCCATTCTTTGATCATACGGCATTGTGATTCCTCACGATCGAACGCAACGGCACGAGGCCGAGGTAATTCGAAGTAATCGTAGAAATCAGCTATTGATTGTGGATCGGCAACAGTATTAACTGTCCATGCGGTTTCTTTATCCACAACATGTCCATCCGAAGTTACCGCTGCCGTCTTTGGAAAGAGATCGGTTAATACGGATTTCCAGATGCTATCATAAGTAATAAACAGATCGGTATACGCTTCTTTGCGCATCCAAATCGGTTCGTTGCTATACAATGTATTTAACATTGCATCGTATCGTCCCATGTAGTCTGTCATATTTATACCCCCGTCATTTCGTGAACATCAACCATATATTCCACTTGAAATCCTGTGGCTTTATCGGTTGACCAGAAACTGATTATTTTTGTTGCTTTATCAACTTTGCAGGTATGTGCAAATGTTGGTGCTACCAAATAGCTAACAGAACATGCTCCTGTTACTCCAGCAGTTCCACCTGTATCAACATCCACACTTATTACACGAAGTGGTCTATAGGTGAGAGTTCCAGTATTTCCACCAGGACTTGAAAGATGTTCTGAGAAGAAAACTTCATCAGGAATACGTAAGGTATCTACAAATACTTTACAAAGCATACCAGTTCCACAACCGGGTTCAATAACTTTTCCCAATCGGAACATACCAGGTTGCCAATCAACAAATCCAGAGGCATCTGGTGCAATATCCATACCAGCCATGGTCTTGCTTCGTTTTGTTCCAGAAACAAAGATCATACTATATGGTCCCATATGTAATACAGTAAGATCGCGGGTATAAGGTGAGGTTCCTGCATAACGCATTCCGTCACCAAGAGCTGCAACCGGATCTAAGTTTCGCAGCGAAATACCGAGTGCCGGTTTTACGTGAGTAGCGTCAGTGTAAAGTTCAACAGTGACTTTATTAAAATCATCGGAATCATAAGGTACGGATGCTCCCGAAATAGAAATAGGACAAGCTTGCCGTGCTGATTTAGTAGCGGCTACTTTATAATAGCCCTTGGAGAAATAATTAGGCCCTTCAAGGATATCTAAGCCTTCAGATCCATAACTCATTGTCCAATCCCCTCGGCTTTAAAGAACTCCGTACGTTTCTTTTTAAGTTCTTCAATGGCTTTATTTACATCATCTGCTCCAAGTGCCTCTATACGAGACTGTTCAAGCGTCTTCGTGACGATTGCTGGAGCTTTTGTCTTCTTGAGTTTTGTTAATCGTTCGACCAATTGTGCTTTAGATCGAGACGGATAAAACTCTTTTGTAAGCTCTTCATCAATTTCGAGCTTCACCAGCTCGTCAATAATGGGTTGCTTTTCGGCTTGTTCGAGTTTCTTATTAGTGATCTCAATTTGTTTCATAGCATTTGTTAATTCAGCTTCATATTTCTTTGTAATGCTATCCGCAAATTCTTTGATCCTGTCCTCAAATTTCTTATCAGATTGTTCGAAACCCTTGAGCTTGGCCTCAAAATCGGCATTTTTCTTTACCGATTCGTCTAATGCAAGCTTTAGCTCTTCAACAGTTTGTTCTTTCTTGTCGTTTCCCATAGTTATAACCTCGGAATTGAGGCATTCTTCACAGACAGGAATATGAGTCAAAGAAAACTCATAAGGTCTTGCATCTAATACGAGTTGGTTCTTTTTATACTCTTGCACACCAATCGAGATCCCTATCGGTGATTCGAATTGCTTTTTCTTAACATATTCAACGGCTTTTTGCTGATACGGAGTATTACTCATCATCTCCGCCTCATATTCAAGCCCTCGAACATCTTTCCCCTCATTATCCTTTAACATTACGCTCTTTACCGAAATCATATTACCTAAAATAGTACCATTTCCGGGTGATGCGGGGTGTATATGTCGATAAATAAGAGATTGATTTGGTGAAAATCGAACCACATTTTTCCAGATATCTTCGGAATATTCGAGATATTTGTTCATCGCGGCAACGCCTCTTATAATAACCTTATCCTGTACATTTTCCGATTCAAATTTTCGGGTTTCCATTGTTATTTGGCGCGGTTCGTTATCCATAAAAAATTCATAACCTCCGTTATTTTTATACCTTTTTAAATAAGACGCTTAGGTTTCCAATCCGTCCAGGTTCGATCTGGATTGAAGGGAAATTTGGGCATCGCATTATTTACATCATTTATATCGAACCGTAGCGGCGAATCGATATTATTGGGACAACCTGTACTATAACAGCGGGATATATCTGCTACTCCATAATCCTTATAAGGGTGTAGTGGTTGCCCACAAAATCGACACGGCATAAGACCCGTGCGTCTAATAACTTCATCCTGTGTTGGTCCGTTATATTTGTCCAACATTTCTGGCCGCGGAAGTTCCTTTTGAATACCGCGTAAGGAAATCCGTTCTTCTCTACTTCTTTGTTTCATGATATTTCTTCCACACTTCTTCTACAGTTTTATAAACTCCATCCGAAACTTCTTTCGCTTCATCCTCCGAAAGTCCCTTATCTTTTAAACGCTTACGCGCTTTTACTTTACAGTATATATCATTGCAGTTCATCGTATATTCACTCCTAAATAATCCCCGAATTTTTCTTTAAAATTCTTCATGATATCGGGATAACACATATAAAACGATGTCATGAGAAAATCCCGACCCTGTATTTGCGTGATATCCTCATTATCAAAATATACGTGAGCCAGTTGCTTTACGCCGTTGGCATCCGTATAATAATCTCTTTTATCTGGACCTATACTATCAAGATCAATCCAAAAAAATCCTTGGGTAAATAGTTCCACATAGTTCCACTTATGGGAATCCCGACCCTCGCTTCCCATTGTTATAGATCCATTATATGTGCCCGTATCAGCCCAATACATTCTCCATATATCAACTGATCCATCTTTGAAGGTAAGAGTGTTGCCATTACTTGTCGCAAGACTGGCGATTCTCCCCTTGGCCTCATCATCACCATCATATTCCCTCGGGACCGAGGCATTTCCGATACTATTAAGGTTGATGCTGCCATGTATGGCTGCTTGATAAAGAGCATCCTTATTAGTGTACATTTCTTTCATACTTTTATTAAAATCCTGTATGGAACCAGCTATCTTGAAGGTTATCAGGTGAAAAGAATCCTCGATGGCTTCATTATAGAGGGGTCGGGGATTTTTCATTACTTTGATGAGATCAGATAGGTTAGCTTTTTGCCCCTCTATTTTTAATTCCAGCGGCACTGGTAGTCGTTTCTCCCGGTTGTGATGGTGCTAACATCGTAACCCGTTCTTTGTCGAGATGATTGACTTCTTCCGGTGTAAGATCCTTTTCCATGAGCCATGGAAAGATAGAACTGAATGCCCGGCGGATTTCTTTGGCGTCTGTGAAAACTCCAGATTTTGTAGCTATTTCCAGCGAACTAATGATTTGTGCCATTTGAGTGGTACGTAGTTCGGGCCAAGCGTAGGTAATATCCTCATCCTTTGAGGTTATCGGTAAATTTGAAATATAAAAGCGAGAAAGAGCCTGTTCTATTTTATCTCTAACTCCTTCATAAAATCGGGTTGTGGTTTCATCAGGAAGTTCATTTCCCTTATAAACACCGGTAGATTCACGCACTGCGATGCTCGAAAACAATCCGAGCATAATTTCCTGATTCATAAGGTTATACATCGTAATAAAAATATCACCGTTGGCCTTTGGATCAATCATATCAACCTGTGTATTACCCGGAAATGCAGCTGTTCCGAAATTTTTGAGTTGGGAAAGCATAGCTGACACAGTTCCCAGCGCAGCGGTCATTTCCGGTTCGGAATTTGGATAACTGTTTTTGTCACCTACTTTGGCGATCATGTACGGCGCCCACATCTTTTCGGCAAATTTCCGCATGAATGCAACTATCCAGATTTTAAATATGATAAAATCGATAATCAGATGTACCGGTGGAACTTTGAAGAATGAAAGATACAGAACCACCCGTGGGTCATCCGGTATTCGTACTTCGGTTTTCATGGTACCCATTTGTTTGAATTCATCGTTGAGAAAATCATCAGGCTTTTTAAAGTAATTGTAGGCAGTACGATGCTGTACAAATTTTCGCCAACCGTAGAAATTATCACATTCTTCCCGTAAAGTTTCTGGTGGCATACGCTGTAGATCAATGGCTTGAAAATTACCCTCAAAATCTGGTACATTTTTCATAATTCGCCACACAGACATTCGATGCACTAAATTATCAATCCAAATATTTGTAATGTAATCTTCGATGGTTTCGCCCCTAACGTTGATTTTTTTATTAAAAGAACGTATTGTTTCCTGATCTTTCAGGTTTTTGCAGCTAACGGTAAATCCCCGCCCCATAAACGTATTAACAACCATATAAGCGAACGTAGAGGCGATATTATCACTCCAAAATGCAGCTTCCGCGTTCTGTACATTGCGGGTAGCTCGTATCTTGAAGAGCTTCTGTAAATCCTTATCTATAAATTCGCTTTTAGTGAAATCCCATACGTTCGTTACTTGAGGAAGATTTTCTCTTCCGCCTTTCCATGCATAGTTTTTAAAGAACAAATTGATCAGCTTCTCCTAATATTGGTGTTGACATAAACCATGGTGTTTCTCGGGCAGCCCATGCAAGTAATGCGAGGGCTATAACCGTATCGTCATGTTCCCGTTGGGTACCATATTTTATGCGATTATTGGGTGTATATTCATAGGCAAACCTTATTAATTCTACCCAAGTAATATCAATGACCTCGTATTTATATCTTGGCATAAAAGATATTAAATGCCGTTGGAAAAGATTGCTGAGGTTATCTATGATGTCTAATTTAGATTGATAATCAATTACGAATCCGAGTTGATTGTTTTTGTTGGAAAAGATTTTCCCGCCTATTTTTCGGTTCTTGGTAAAATGACGGGTAATTTTTACACCTTTATCCGAATAAGATACATCAAGTCCCTCTGTTTGAATAGCAATTATGTCGTTATGGAGTTGTTCGGCAACAGGACTGCCCATACCTGTAGCGTCCACGATAACGATGTATGGACAATATAAGTCGATAATTCGCAACACATAATAACAGATTTGGGTATATTCTAATCCCTCACCCGGATGTCTTTCTATATAATCAATATGAAGTACATTTTCTTCCATATGTCCAACCGAAATAACAGAAGCATCGTGTACCTTTCCTATATCAAAAGATACGATGTAGCGTTTTCCCGGTTTCGGATCAATAATGTTGACTTTATGGTAATCCACACATTCTTCGATCATTTTCTCGGTGAAGACTCCAGAATTGTCGTCAGAGATTTCCGCGAGGATTTCCCGACGGGCGAGAGGTGTATTTCCACGACGGGCAATTTCAGCCTCAATCTCTTCCCGAGTTTTGCCGGGCTGGTCCCAAGGATTGATACAGACTACCGCTATTTCGTTGCAAATATAGATAAATTCTTTATGTCCACATTGTTCACAAGGCGGTAAATCGGGTATGAAGTATTTATCGAACTGTATTCCGTGATAACGGGTATCGGTAATATAATGTCGATCTTTACAGTGAGTGCAGACAATTTCCCGTTTTTCGAGTCCCATGTTCAAATATTCGATAAAACGCCCTTTTGCAGTTCGGGGTGTGCTTAACATGATAATAGAAGGTGTTCCCCAGCGTTTGTAGGCTCCTGCAGTACGGGTGGTAGGCATAGCTGCTCCATCGATGAGATCATCTTCAAAAAGAGCGGCTTCATCGATAATTAACCAGGTGAGGGATACTCCTACAATAGTTTCGGATTTAGCAAAGGAACGAACGCTCGATCCATTAGCCAGTTCTATAATATCCGAGGTTTTTCGGATGATCATATTGGCGAAGGGAGAAGTTTCGAGGAAGAAGATAACCCGTTTCAGAAAATCCTTGGCTCGTCCTTCTGATGCCGACATGACTCCGATAGCGATATTACGGTAACGGACGGATAATGCAGCGGAAGCTGAAGCAGTACCTTCGGTTTTTCCAACCTGTCGTGGCCAGCACATAACCACTATTTCTGGTTTTCTCAAGGGTTTGATATCGGGATAGTTCATGTCATACCCGAAATCGATATAATTATAAAGAAGAATCTGGGTGGAATGCGGGGTCCATTTTTTACCGCTGTTGGGATCGCCACGTATTACATCTTGGTCATTCGGATCTTTGAAATAGGTGATAGTAAACGCAGCAGTGCTGGACATGGTAAGCATAATTTCTTCAGGGCTTATTTCTGACATCAGGTATCACCTTGCCTTCTGCGGCTACGTATCTAACATATTGTTCCTGAAGATCCTTTGGAATGGTTTTTGATCGTAAAAAGAGATCAACAAGTTGAATTTTCTGATCAGTTGTCTTTTGTTGGTGACCCACGGTAAGTTTGGCGATATCGACCAGGACTTTTCGGGTTTCGGATACCCACCATTTAAGATCGGGATGATCAATAACGGTAATCTGTTCTGTGCCATCTGCACCCGCGGTTCGTATAACTCTGGTTTGTTGAGAGAGTTGTTCGACTTTTTGAAGGAGTTTGATGGCAAACTTTGAGAGTTCCGTTGCAGCAGCAAGTGGAACGGTAAGATCCGCTTGATCTGGTATAATAACGGCAAAGATTTTTTCCGACATAGAATATACGTGCTATATTGGATGTCGGATTATTAAACCTTTATAAATCTTCACTTTTTCCATGAAAAAAGAAAAGGGTAAGGGTTTATAAAAAAGTCAAACAGATAAGAGAAAACTGTCGGAAATGATTTTAACCGTTAAGTGATCGTACCAGAAAGTGAGTATATAAAGCGATTTGCTTTATAAAGGCCCCCGCGGTGCATATTGGTGTGGACAGAGCAATTATCGGTCAAGCCCGATTAAATGTTTTGCGTTATTTCATGAATAAACTGCTAACTCGGAGTTGGTGGTGTGGGTGTGGACAACACCCCACAAAAGTTTTTACAATTATAGCTAAAACGTAATGATTATGTATATATATATACTTATTACGTTTTAGCTATAAGTCCGGCGCAATGCGACGCGTCGTGCCTTTAAACTTGAAAAAATGGAACATCTTTGATAATATATAAAGAAGGGTTGTTTCATGAAATAACTATTGTGAGTTTTTACTTTGTGTCTCATGACTCACAGGGGGGGGTTACGCACTCTATCTGCTGTAAAAAAATCGCTAGGGGGGGGTATCATCAAATCTATTGTCCAGTTTATAGTATATCTATTATAGAATCAATTAGATTAGTTAATAGAGAAGGGAAAAGATAGGATAGGATATAATGATATATCAGTGACTATTTATAGTTGTGCTAAATCTAATCAAATAGATAGTTTTATGCCATCAAAAACTTCTATAATTCTGAATTCTCATAAATGGGAATTCCCTATTTTGAAAGAAGTCATACTTTCACTGATAGATAGTCATGTTGAGCACGCTATTCAATTTAATGCTAGTTCGAGACTATGCTATCATTTTGTTGGTACAGAAACTGCTGTATATTCCCCTCTTATTTGTAATGAAGGATTTACAATTCATAATCACCCCAAGCCCGCAGCTTGGTCAAATGAAGAGTATGAAGAATTGGGGTGGAGGCATAGCGCTAATGATATGAATATTATAGTTCATCACCACGTAACTTCAATTATAGTAACCAAATTATCGATTTCAGTGGTGGGAATTAGACAAATTTTCGAAAATGGAAATATGGATTACTCTGGCTATATTTTTAAGTATAATGAAGAAGATTTAGTCAAATTTGAATTCGCGATGAAAAATCGATTCGGATTTCAACTTGTGAATCAGAAATTGAGCGCAGTACGCGTAGTTGACACACTTTTAGACTTTCATCATATTTATTTAGCGAATAATGTAATCTCTTCAAGCTCGCTGAAGGCTTGCGAGCGGCATATTGAAGAATCTAATGAAATAGCCAAGGGGGAGGTGTAAAAACTATGCCCGAAAATCATAACAATCACGACTGCGTTGATGAATTGACTAATTCGATAATCGAGAACGCGAAATTTATCGCAAAAAATTGGAAAAAATTTGATTTAAGTTGCGATAAAATTAAGCGCTTAACTAACGTATCGAATGAAATTTCATTACGCGATATCGAAACAGCAATAGCGTATATTGCTGATTTTGTAAATCAGAATAGAGATTCTCTTTCTGACTGGATGTGGTACTAGAGTTTTAATCTTTTTTTATTATTGAATTTTTTTTGCTTCATTTTGAAAGAAAGGGTACCGCGCAGAATTGAGACAATTAAATTCTGCCAGTTTTTAATTTGGGTGAAATTTTGCGCTAGTATATGATTGTTGCGTTAATAGATTTACCAGAAAAGCCAAAAACTCAATTTTTATAGAAAATAGCTAGCATATAACTCATTATAACTCAAAAAATGCTTGTATTAACCAGTTTTATTTTTCCTCGATTATAACGCGTTAAAATAGCCAGTCAAAAAGATGAAAAATCAATTATTTTTACCCAATTAGCTCGTAAATTACTCAAAAATTACTCAAAATACTTATTTGGGTAATAAATAAAAATTAAAAAAGCAAAAAAGCATTATTGAGATTAACTATTTAAGCTAGAAGAGTCAATTATATATTGTAATTAAGTTAATTAGCTTAATTATAAAAATGGGATTAATTATGAGACCGAATCAAAGCGTGCGCTCAATAATGAATCTAAAGAATCAACGAGCAAGCACGAACTTGAAGCTTTCATTAGTCGTAAATCGATTAATGAAAGAAACTTCATGCACAGTCGAGGAAATTAGAGATTTTCAAGCTTTAACGACAAATACCTCGACTATTGCCTTTTTGAATCGAATGTTAGCTAGTACAAGCGAAAAGCATGTACTGGCTTATTTGAAATCAATTTCTGGAAAGAAGATTAAGCAGAAATCGATTTTAAAGCCCTCTATAATCAAAGAATCGACTTCTTTCAAAGATAAATCTCTATTGCTTTTTAAGCTGATTTCTCAGTTTAGAGAGCAACTAGTCGCTGATTCTTCAAATGCAAGTATCTATATTGATGAAATTAGAATTTTAGAGTCAAAATTGCATATATTTGACTCTATCAGATTAGAGAATAATCTTCTCAATAAATACGCGCACAATAATAGCACGTTCATACTTGAAGAGCCAATATTCGAGAGTACACCAGATATAGATAAATCCATCTTTCTTAAAGAGGGAGGAACTGCTTATACTGCTATATTGAGTCGAAACCCCGAACTTGAGCTTGCAGACTTCATTAAAGTGAATCGAAACTTGTTATCCTTTTCGATTTTATATAATGAGCGCAAAATTAGTAATGTAACAAATGAAAAGATTAATTTCTTTGATAAGTTAGCTATTTGCGACTTTACAGCTGCCTCTTTTCATGAAAAACGCGGAAAAGTCAAAAATCTAATTTCGCAAAATAGAATACTCTGTCAAATTGCTCGATTAGAAGAAAATGAAAAAGAGCCATCTTTCACTTCAAGATATCTCGAAATCAAAGAAGGTAAATGCTTTTATCGCGTACAAATGAGTCGATTATCTTATCTATTGTTAAAATCATATGTACATGATTCAAGTACAACAGATTTTGACTTTTATCTTCAAAGATTAGAGAAATTGAATGCTAGTTCGTGCTATGAAGAATTCTATCATTACATTAACAAAATGCATTTACAAGCTGAATTTAATTCGCGTTATATAATTGAATATCAGTCTAAAAGTCACGCGATAAATGAGTTTCAGAAAGAGGAATCTATTCTGTTAGGTACCGCGCTAAATGGTACTAAAGAATCTCTTATCGCAGACACAATTTTCGCTTATAAGTCGAAACAGATAAATTTAGAAGAGGTTAGCGAAAAGTTGGATTATATCGATTCATTAGATAAAAGAGCGCAATATTTCAGCTCTTTACGCAATTACTATAAAATCGATTATCATTCTAACTATTATCTATACAATATTCGCACGAATGTACCCTTGAGGATATTAGATTTGTTAAGTATCCATTATAATCTAGTATCCCTAAAAGGATACCAAAAACCAAGTTTCAGCGAGGTAAATCTTCATTCAAAGCTGAATTCAAACGCGTTAGGCTTTAATGCAATCGAACGGAACAAGTGGCTTAATGGGAGCTTTACAATCGATTATCTATTGCAACGAATTTATAATTGCAAGTCCCGTATGAATGATTACATTAATCGATGTAAATCCCTAAAAATCGAGGTAAATGAGGAATTAGTCGATTATTACAAACATATAGCCAATAGAAGAATCAGAAAGTACCAAGTTCCTTTAAAGCAGCTCAAATCTTCTATTCCCGCTCCTAGCGAATTTAGCAAGTACAAGGGCGATATAAATAACCTTGTACGCACTTGGAACAAGCAAATATCTCAATTAAATTGTGCTCCATTTTATTCCTTTAAAACTGAGAAGCAATTTAATAAAATCAGCGTTGATAGTAATGGGAATTCTCTTTACGGAAAGCGCAACGAGGAATTGAAGCATATACCCGCTGATATGAGGGAAAAGTGCCGCTTATATGCCAGTGGCAAAAATTCGTTAGGAAAAGGCGCTCTAACGAAATACGCGTTATATATTCACGCGAAACATGAATTGTTAACACAATTTGAAGAAAAAGGTTATTTCAGCAATAAAAATGATTCTAAATTATTCAAATTGTATCTAAAAGCAGCTCATAGCATTTTCAGCGTTAATTTGAGCGACTTAGCAAAAATGGGATTAATCGATTATAGCTATTCGCTATTTCGATTCAGTAAATTGACTAAAACGCAACAAGAAAAAATCGATAAAATCCTTGAAGCATTAGCATTTGACAACCGTGTAATGATTCAAACTGTCAATTGGAAAAAATTCAATAGGCAAGATATAGAATATAATTACACAGTTGCGTTGGATAAGGAATTCCAGAAAGCATTTACCTTCATTTTTAAAAATAATCCTTATTTACGCGCAAAAAAATCAGACTTAAAAAGAAGATTCAGTGCGCTCCAATCAACGAATGATTTATTACGAGGTGTAAAAGGATTCAAGTACGTATCTCATTTTGATGAAAAGAGCGAAACATTCGTTTGTGTACCATTTTACATGAAGAAGTTCCTATTTTCGAAACAATATAGGTTATGGCATATTGAAAATATGCTTTCTTAAGCCTTTTTTTCTCTATCTTTTAAAGAAGAATCGATAAGATTCGAATCTATAATCCACTTTCATTATATCTTTCTCATATCTCTTTGAAAAGCCCTTATTGCGAAACCCTAGCTAGCTATATAGTATGAAAATATGTAAAAAATATTCGGTTACTAATTTACATCAAATCTATCAAAGAAGAATCGAGGTACTTTTCAAGTTTCATCCAATTTTACCGAATATTCTTAATATTCAATTGAAAGGGCTTAGTTATGAAACCCTAGCTAGCTATATAGCAAGTGTAAATGTAATTGTTACACGAGCTGATTAGTTATGAGTACAACTTCAAAAAAGAGCTCAAAGAAAGCTCAAGTCGAGGAAACAGTTAATGAGATTCCTCAAGTCGCTGAAACAGCGCAAGTTATTAGCGCTGAGGTTACTAAAGTCGCTGAAAAGCCCGAAATTAAGGAGGGTTACCAATATTATCGAATCAGTAATGTTATCGCTGATTCTATTTGGGATTTAAAGAAAGATGAACTTATTGAAGAGATTTATGAAGATTGGATGTTTGATACATCCAATACCAATCTAACTTTCAAGGATTCTATCGATTGGTACAATTTCCATGTAAAAGCTGGAAAAGAAATTAATCCCGCGAAAATTCCTAAAGAGGGAACGGCCGACTATATCGATTATAGAGAATTTCTTAATTCAAAGAAGACCTTTGAAGCAATTAAGGATTCGTGCAAGCTAAGCGGTCGTGGTGTAAATTGGGTAACCGCGAGGATGGTTAGCGAATTTATGCCATCGGTCAAAAATATGGATAAAGTAACCCGCGCAGCAATCTCTGGTACCGATAAAGAATTAATCGAACAAGGCTTAATGAAGCCACACGGTACGCGAGCGCCTAAATCGAGTAAACAATCGAGCTCTAAAGTCGATTTTAACAAGTTCGCTTAATCCTTTTTTTCCCAATTTTTTATGAAAAATATTCCAAGTTTCAGTTGTAAAGTTTCCAACAAATTATTGGAAAGATTCCAAGAAAGTTCGCTGGAAAGTTCCCAACAAAAAGTTGGAAAAATTCCAAGAAAATTCACGGGAAAATTCGCGACAAGCCTTTACTCGAAAAATTTTACTCGAAAATTGTTGGCTTTACTCGAATTTTTTATGGATAACTCGTGTGCAACGGTTCACGGTAGAGCCCTCCGCTCAGAAAAACTGCGTACTCATACGCAAATAACCTCCCATCGAACGACAGTCACACAGATTTCCAAACACGGGGTTGGCCACCTCGTGTATATTTTTATGAAACAAATTGCTCTTATACTGGATGTAAACTCAATTTATTTTGAGTGTCCAATTTGTGGACTTCACAGTCCACCATTAAAGTTGGAAGCTATACGTTCCAGACTCTTATTGCAAGAGAATGAACACGGAATGTTTAAACATGTAAAAACCCATTACTCGACAGTGATAGAAGTATGAGTGAAGATTATTACGCACAGAAAGAACTCGAACGGAAAGAATTCGAGGCCTATATTAATAAAATAGCGGAAAATAATCCACGCGATAACTCGCGAGGCTTTACTCAAAAATCCTACAAACAATCGGTGGACAAACTATTTAAATATTTACTCAAAATTAATCCCGATGCTTTGTACGAAGAAATCAATCTACTCGACTGTAAAAAAATGTTGGAGGTTTCATAACTCGATTTTTTATGGACAGATTTTGCGATTTGCTCTATGAGGAACGTTACCAACTGTTTCAGAATGAAACAAAAGAAAAACCTATGATTCATGGTACACCAACGAAAAAATATAAAGTTTGGGAACAGAACAAAATCTTAATCGAAAATACCTTTCACGCGTTCTAACGCGTGATTTTTTATGAAACTCAAACAAGGTTATCTTGAACTGTGGACCAGCCATCGGTGTGTGGACCAAATCTGTACTGAAGGAATCGACACCCTCAAAAATATCCAGAAATTATGGAAACACCACAAACTTAGTTGTGAGAAAATCAAAAATCTCACAGCTGAAGGAAAGAAACTGGCCGATATACTCGATTTACTCATCATTCTCAACAACCAAATCGTCAACTCGTTGCAAGAGTCGGTTGTTAATTATCAAGAGTTTTAATTTGCTCTGTCGGGGGCAAAATTATCACAGCTGTATCTTCAATAAGAAGAAAGAACTAGACAAAGAAACTGATTGTGTTTTTATAGAACCGATGAAAATATTGTCGACTCGCCTTAACTCGACCAAATTACCGAACTACCGTGCTGAAATCGACACTTTCTGCAACAACCAAGCACAGAGTTAGATTTTTTTATGAAGAAAATCCGATATGCGCTGTGGTGCGCTAATTCCACCGTTGTTCTCTTGTTAAGTTCCAACGTATTGGTGTGACATATGCACGCACTAATAAAATCCCGTACATTTTCTTCTCCGTAGCGGTTGCTACGGCTTCTTTTTATGCCACAAATAAATGAAGAAGGTTTAACTATATGTCCTTGTTGTAAAAAGGCATATAAGCCCAAATTGATTCGCCGAACTGATTTATTAATACAACAGGAATACCCACAAGCAACAGCAAGTGAACGGGAACAACTGATTACTGGACTCTGTTCCGATAAATGTTGGGATAAATACTTGGGAATTAAATAATTTTTTTATGCCACAAACCATAGAAACAGCGGAACTCATTAAACAGAGCTTTGAAGCGTTCTGTAATCATACAATATGCAGCGATTGTATATTCTATAGAGATAGTTGTACAATAGCTGTACCAGACAAAATTATAAGAAATTATATAAGAGAACAAAAACATTAATGGGCTTGTCTTTATAGTGTATCCGACCGCTTACACTATCCGAGGCCTCACGGCCTCTACAGCCCTTCTATTTTTTATGTCACATAAATACAAATGTCCAACATGCGAACAAGATATTTAATTTTTTTTATGAAGATAAAAACAAAAATCACAGTGGACAGCGATACCAATTCCACCATGGTCTCTTCTATGTATCCATGTGACAGTTTATAGAAGAGCAACTGTCAAATTCTCTGTTTTTTCTTCTGTGTGTGAACTGATAGAACTAGTCGCGGAGGGTTATACCTAGTGACCAAGCCAATACTCTAATACCTGTTCAACACCTTCTTTTTTTATGAAAAGAATACCGTGAATCGGCACGGGAACAACCGATTAAATCCTCTGTCACGCGTTTGAAACAGTTCCAAGTGTATCTTACGTCCCGCGGGAACAATACCAGTGACAAGTTTCACGCTATAGACCGAATGGATTAGCAACAGAATATATCTTTTCATGAGAACTATAGCTGTTACCACACACGAGAGTGAAAAAAGTTACGGACACGAAGTGCGCGCGCTAAGGTCGACTGTAACCTTTAGTGGTTCAACCAAAACCTCATACCGTTCTCTCTTTTCAATACATCAATTTTTTTATGACAGGAAAAATTTTTCTCACGGAAGAAGAGGCTATTAAAGAAGCCAACATCATAAAAACCATTTGTCCAATTATATCCGCTGGGACAGATGGAAAGTTGGAATTATGTCACACAAATTGTGTATTATTTAAAAAAGGTTGTGCAACGGAAGTTGTAATAAATGGAAAACATATGGGTTACTCGGTGTTGAGAAACGGAAATTGCATCTTATCAACGGCTTGTGAAGCGTTGATACGTTTGTCCAAAAGAGTCGGTTAGAGATTCCTAATTTTTTTTATGCAACACGAACAGAAATTTCTGGCTATCGATAAAGCGATAGAATCCTTCTGTGAAGAAGTCGAACTGTGCTCCAAATGCACGTTTTGGACTGCAACAGGTTGCGTACTCAACACTGCGAAAGATTATATTAAAGCAGTTCTGCATACAGAAGCTGTGAACAAAAATATGCGCTTACTCGCCGATGAACTCGTACATGGTAAACAGCATACACTCGAACGTACAGCACCACAAATCTTTAAATAACTCGTTTTTTTATGTCACTCGAACCATACAATATGGGATTAAAGAGTTTTGATAAAGTAGAACCACCCGATATGGAACGGGTGATGAACCTCATCTACGAACATGATGAGGAACTATTTTTCCAAATACTCTACTATTTCATGGGTGTTAATTATCAACATAAACAAAAAGGGTTAACTATATTAAGAATGCAACATTTACTCAAACCATTAATAAGAGAATTTATCGAATTCAACGAGGATAGTTTCGACAGTCCCGATGATATGTATCGATATCTTCCTAATCCACACTAAAGCCGTAGTCCGTGACTTCCCTTGAGTCTGATGAACATGAGGGAATGGTGGTTAGACTCCATCCATTCGGCACCATTTTTTATGAACGAACGGTTATACCAATACATCATTAATTTTCTTGAAACACATAAGAATCTGGTGTATCTACGAAGAAACGGAGGGAAAGCTACCGCTCTTCATAGAGTAATGATTATAAAACATTGTCCTTTGAGTGGTGAATTTATCTGTTCCGATTTTAAAGATGGAAGAAAAGAACAGGGAGATTCAACAACTTCATGTATCAGTTGTAAAAACTTTCACGGAAAGATATGTGACGACAGAATAAGTGATTGGCATAATCTGTTATTTATAACTCGCTTTGAGGGTGTTTTATGAGAATAAAGGATATTGAAGGACAAATACTGATATTTGAAAATATGATAGACAAGGATGATATAGCTTATCCTCCTATACGTGCCAAATTTAGGAAGATAACAAATCTTCCACAGACCATGAAAATTCTTTCCCATATTGTAGATTATTTAGATTTTTTTTATGAGTAAACATAAAATGAAACCTACCATACCCAGTTTTAGTTTTAATACACCGCTGTTCGAGGATGAAATACAGTTAATGGTTTCGGAACAACATCTACCCACCAAACCCTATTATCAATACATTTCTTTTGGTGAGTTGGTTAGTAGCCCAATTGAACTGAAAGAGTTCGATACTCAAGCCGAACTCGATGCCTATTTATGTGGTGTAAATGACGCGATAGAGAATTTTGCCTTTCAAACCTACAAAATTTCTCTCAGTGAAGATAGAGAGACCATTCGAATTCGCACAGAGAACTAATTTTTTTATGCGCTATAAAATGCTCTCCTATGATACGAACGTTAACTTGATGACGTTTAGTATTAAAAAAGGAGATATACCAACTTATCTGCGCAAGATGTCGATACGGAAGTATATGAAGAACTATTTCCGCACCCTCTACAACAAGTTTATTCCAGACCTGTCGCGTGAATGCGCAAAATATCGGGTGGTTGGTATTCATCTTCCCTACGGATATTTCTACTCACAAGAATATCTTAATCGTATAAAACAGGTCGCTGATATGACTCCATACACCATATTTTGGGTGGCGGTAGATTTTCAGGACTATTCACTCGATTACACAGGAATACCGAAGAACTTTATACCTGTTTTCTACGGAGAAGACAACTACTTCAATAAATTCGAACATTATATAACAGATAAAGATGATAATATATCTTTTCTGTGCGATGCCGATAAACAACAGAATTGTACTATATGTCTCAAATGTCTCACACAATCAAAGGTAATTTTAATACATGGGAAAAAGGGCTACAATTATCGGCCTTTGCCGCAGATGTCCTAAAAGTAATGATTTTTCTCCTCAACATACCATGGGAACAGCACTGACTTTCATAATAATCCCAAAATTTTCTCAGCTCGCCCGCTGTATCAGTCGCTGTTCCCACCATTTTTTATGCCACCAGCAACAGGCTATAAAGTATTATTCCACTGTGCCGATGGACGGCTTATTTCTCCAACAGCACTTTTGCCTGTGGAATATAAAGTTCGTGAAAAGACTTTCCCACCGAAGGATTGGGGGCCTCTCTCCGTTTTTAATACATTAGAAGATGCTATCATATACGGTAATAAAACATACATGAGAGATAGTCATTTAATAATATACTACGCTTATTATCATCCATCTGTCTATAAAACGGTCTGGTTTATCGACAAAGACGGTATAAGAACCGAAGCGGATGAACGCACATTCCCACACGGTACAATCTTAACCGATTTTGTTGGTTTAGATATACCAGTACAAACTTGGATAATAAAGAAATCTATCAGACGATATAATTGGTTGGTAATTTGGCACAAACTCACCAGTCTTTTTAGGTAGTTCATTATTCACTCTTAATAGTGAATAATTTTTTTATGGGACATTATTTTCATAAGTGTTGGATATATATAGACAGTTCGCAATGGATGGCTCCAGAACGCGAGTTTTTGGGTTTAAAACGTACGGATATGAAAGAATATATCCGTAAACATCCCATGCCACCCAACAGCCTGTTTAATACAACAACCGAATGTATGAACGACCTCCTTTATAATACAGGTATAATTACCGTTTCTGTGAAGGAAAAAGATGAATCGGATTTTGTACGCTGGTACGAAGGTCTTATTGGATACGGAAAATAAGTTTTTTTATGAGTCTACAAATTGCTCATCAAGATATGTCCTGTTTTGTGCCAGCAATTTCGGTCATTCAACAGGATTTCAAGGAAACAAAAATGGTTACCTTCCTTGATATCTGCCAACGCTACGAATTGAAACCTGGCCGCGTATTTATTATGTGTCGTGGTGTAACCCTTATGCCTACAGAGAAGTTCGATGTTACAGAGCATAATTGGTTGATACTCTCCCTAACGGCGGGTGGTTAAACTCGCCGTGTTTTTTATGAAAAAGAAAACATATTTTGTAGAATGTACAGATGAAGAACGCGAACAGATAGATTACGAAACTAATCTGTTCTTTTGTGAAAATCGGGTAATATTGGATGCTCGAAAAGAATCCATTGTTACCAACCTTGATGTGGATGATAGTTTTATGCCATTATTGGGTAAATTCGTACCAATAGCCACAATCCGCGGCAGAAAAACAGGACGGTTTATGGGAATACGAAGCAAAAATTTTTACACACCCACCTACGTTTTTAATAGAAGCTACATGGAATTTGCGGGATACAATCGTAGCACCTGTCCCTCATTACCATTACGCTTTAAGACCGCTTTTGTGAAGCATTAAATTTTTTTATGCAGCATGAAATCTTTTTAACCAACATAACACCACCAAATTTTCGGTGTAGTTACTGTACAGATTTAATAATGAAACCCGATTATACAGAAACAAAAACCTGTAAATGTGGGTTAAGTACCTACATTTTCAAGGTACCAGAGTTTAAGAAGATTACTATTGCCGATGAAAAGACGGGGTTCAGTTGTCCTTATTGCAACAAATGGAACGAACATCCGAATAATAAGGAAATTCCTAAACTGGTAAATTGTTTGTGTGGGTTTTACGCGGTACAATATAATAAGCCCGTGCTTTCCCTTCCCATTTTAGCGGTTACACAGAAATATCGTCGCCATAGTTTCAACAGTAATTCAAGTTATGAAAGGTTTAAGCCCTATATGTTAAATAAACGCATCATAACAATCAAACTAGAACAGGTAAATCAGAATTTCGGAAAAGGTGTGGGAAATTATCATATTGTGGTGCGTCTGTCTCAGACCAGAACTTTGGATGGACGGATGGAAAATGCTATTGCCGCTATCCGTAATGCCATTGTTTTTAATGAAGCACCACTGTTGAAAAAGCGACAGGGTAGTTACCGAATTCGTGATAGTGGTCAAACTGCTGATTCCTGGTCCAGTATGCATTTAATAACTTCCATTCATTTCAACGTGGATGAGAAAACCATTTCTCTTGTTGATAATAACAACGAAACTACTCTTCGTTGGGACGGTAAAGGTTTTAAAATCCTACGTATGGACGAGGAAAAGTATATGTTGGAACGGGAAAGCAGTAAATTTACCGAATTTCTCCGTATGCTTTCCGACCTGTGGGGCGATTTATCCGCTCCTACAAAAATGGCCGATATTCTGGGCAAACCGGAAATGTGGAAGGATATTACCGCTACTAAGTTGGATGATATATCAAGAAGCAGCGGTAAAATCTACTGTCGAAGACACGGTCCTCTTGTTGAATATCATAGAAGTTCTACCAGCTGTTATCTTCATACAGAGTATCAGACAAAATACGGATATATAAAAGACGATATAATTTCCGATTTAAGAAGCGAAATACACTGGATTTTTTACAGAAAGCGAAAAAATGCCAAGAACTTCAACCTCTATGAAGTGTTGATGCAATCACCAGAAGAAATAATCCCCATGTATAATGGATTGGATCGGGAACGAAAAGAACAGGATCGTAATATGCGTAGAGCCTTTCGAAATATGAATAGGCAGAACGAACACCATATTATCGCGGCCGCAGGACGGGACAGATGTATTCTTTGCGGTAATAAAATTCACAACTTATCCGCCTTTGATGTGATTCCATCCGATTTGGTCTTAAAGGATGAGGAACAGCGATTCGGTGTCCTCTGTTGTGGCTGTTATGGTAGGCACACGGAAGATATTGCAAGATATAAACAGGAACTGAAAGAAGTCCTGTAATTTTTTATGTTTTTAGATTATACTATACAACAAACTATTTTAAATATTGAATTAAGTTTATTTAATAATAATACTCATATAATAGATTTTTTTCCTACAGCGTTTCGTGTGCATTATCCTGTTGTATTTTTTATATTTCGTTATATAGGAGATGTTTTTGATTATGACACCGAATGATGAAATCCGACACTCCGTTTTTAAGTTCGAGGATTATTTTTATAAGAAATACGAAAAACAGATAGAAACCACCGCTATTCAACGGTATTACAGAGAAATGAATCTAATAGAGAACTGTTTCTATGAATGGGGCGAAGTGTTTAATAATGAAAAACATTCATGATGATATCTTTGAACCGTTATACCAGTTTAATATGGAACAGGAAATAGATGTATGTATGATAGATATAGCCATGACATATACTAAATATGTTGATGAAGGTTCTTATATCTTTAGAAAAATTGTGGAGGAATTTCAATAATGAATGAACTATTTAAAGTCGTTGTCGGTTCACATATGTGGAAAATGGAGCGTCCTGATAGCGATATCGATTACAATATCATCTACCTCGCTCCAACCACCGATATACTCGTGGGTAAAACCATACGTGGAAAATTCGTACAGGAAGGGAAAACGGATACCACCTATTACGAACTCGGTGAAGTGGTGCAGCAACTTATCAAAGGGAATGTGAATTATATCTGGATGGTTTCCTCGCCAATTGTGGAATTTGAACATGCGGCCGCAAAACGCAAACTCTATCAAATCTTCACAGAGAATCTCTCGTGTGCTTCTTATCATTCTATTATGGGAATGGCTAAACATAATCTCTATCATTTTATCGAACTCGGTGACCGTGACTCGGATATCTACAAGAAGAAACTTAACGTCATCGGACGCACATTACAATTCGGCATTAATCTTCTGCTCTATGGAAAGGTGCTCTTCGAGAAAACGGCCATCACCAAACGGGAAGAACTTGATACGTTGGTAATTCGGTTAAATGAAGCCTACACCAGTTCCCCATTGCCCGAGAAAACCAACGAGGAGCCGTTCCTCGAATATTTACTCGAATACCGCTTGGGAGATCTCGAAGAGGAATCGTTTTAATCGGCACTATTTTTTATGGAAAAATACATTGAAATCGAGAATTCCTACCGCGATAAGTTTATAAACGTATTTCTGGAGGCGTATCCCATACTAAAAGACATATCGTATGTGATACAGGAAAAAATCGATGGTACCAATATCCGTATCAGCTTCAAGGACGGAAAGATGACGTTAGGTAGCCGTAACTCGGAACTTCCCGAGGGACAGGATCATATGGGATTACTCGGAGCCCTTGAAACTGTGGCGCCTGTACTCGATTATATGAAACAATTCGATATCACACTCTTCGGTGAACTCTTCGGTGAAGGAATACAGAACCGGATTAAGTACGGGAAGAAGCGAATTCTCTTCTTTGATGTGAAAAAAGACGGGGAATTCCTTTCCTTTAATGATTTTATGGATGTATTTGCTGGTCTCTCACGGTTTATTGTTCCGATTGTCGGAATTGCAGACAGTCTTCAGGAAGCCCTCAATTGGAATTGCGAAATAAAGAGCGAGATCTGTGACAGTCAAGCCGAGGGAATTGTTATCAAGCCCATCCAAAAGAACTATGTGCGTAATGATGAACTCTTCTATTTGAAAAAGAAAAGCGACAAGTTTAAAGAAACAACGCCATCCGACAAACCAAAGAAGGAACGGAAAGATTCTGCGCTGCTTCCCTATCTCACAGAAAGTCGTATGTACAGCGTTTTCTCTAAAGAAGGAAAAATCACCTCAAAGACGGAAGTCGGACGATATATAAAGCTCGTGACCGAGGATGCCGTGAAAGATTATAAGAAGGATAATCCCGATACACCGCTCACCGAAGATGATAGGAGAGTAGGAGCGGTTATCTCAAAAATGTTGCTCAAGGAGATTTAAATGGAAAATCTTGTGGATACAGATTCTGGTTGGATAAGCTTTATAAGATATTATCCTAAAGGTATGGATATTTTAGAACAATATCATTTACCGAGAGAGTTTAGAAACGGAATGAGAGAACTGGAAAATATAGTAAAAGGTATTGGAAAAAATACATAATTTTTTTTTATGTACTCAACTGTAGATGTTGAAATTAGTGTGAACGTATTATACACCTATATGTCTTCACACAGAAGTGTTTATCAAACAGACGAGTTCGATATACCACTCTGCAGCTTTCGATTTCTACAACAAATAGGAGATAATATATAATGGTAATAGAACGTCAAGAACTGTACTGTCATAATTGTGAAAAATATGTCCAGTTTGATCTCGATTTGTCGGAAAATGGAAAACATGTACTGAAGTGTCCTAATTGTGAACATGAGCACTGCCGATATGTGGTAGATGGAAAAATTACGGATGAACGCTGGGCTTCACGTAATGGTAATATACCAACATACACCGTTTCATCCTATACCGCTTCATACTCAGCACAGAGTGTATTTGATACTTACAAATCATCAACCACCTGCTCCTATACCGCTGGATTTTACTACGATTCATGGAGTTCTGGTACTACCACCAGCAGATAATTTTTTTATGTCTAAGAAAGTGTTGGATTATATCAATAAATATGTCACCGTTGGTGTTATGGTAATAGAAATGCATCCTATTATCATTTCAGAAGACAAAGAAGCTGAAGAGGAAGAAGATCGATACGAGGAAGAGGGATATAAAGACAAAGTTATCAGTAAAGATGATTTAGGTAAATGTGAAGAAGATGTTTATATCGACACCAAAACAGGAATAGAATACGACAACTTTTACGATATGGTCGCTGATATCTCGGAAAAATTAGAACGGGAAGTCCTCGACTCATAATTTTTTTATGAGACAAATTGTCGAAAATATAACTCTCGGGTTTTTTCAAATAACTTCTAAGTTGGATATTAAAATACATGAAAGAATGGAAGATTACAATTTAAATAGTATATCAGGTATTCCGCGGGTCTATTATCTCGACATAAAGAACTATTTAAAATATGAAGGCGATTGGATAAGTTATATGATAAATTGACGTTATGTTCGTGATTTTTTATGGATTTTAATAAATGGCGAACCCAATATCCCACACTAACCTATCAACAACAACAGGAAATCTCCAAAGATTGGGAAAGGCAGTATCCCGACCAACAGTATTTTGACAAACCGTTGTCCTCCTTATTTTTTAACGAAACAAAAAATCTTCCATACCGTAATGTGTTTGAGTTCGGTGGTTGGAAGGGTGAACTTGCCCAATTTATTTTTGATAGTTTTTCCATCGATAAATGGGTAAATTGTGATATATTACCGATACTTAAAGATAAACAGGTCTTTTCTCATCCGAACTATGAACTGTGGATACCGGACGATTTTGTATGGAAAGTTGGAATAAAAGGCAACTTCAATATCTTCTATACCTCGGATATCATTGAACATATTCTCATGGACGAGGTGAAATTATTATTCGAAGTACTGCCGAAAACCGTTCAATATATCTACATTCAAGCTCCCTTGGGACCGAAATCGTGGGTTAATTATTTCGGATCACATATTAATACCGGTTCATGGGAAGATATTGATATTATCGTTGGTGTACAACCATTTTATGCTAAAGATAAAGTGAGAATGTATAAAAGATATTAAAGATTAATTTTTTTATGTCACAGATATATATACCCGGTACCTGTAAATTATGTCGGGAGAAAAGACCCGTGCATATCAAATGGGCTCTCTGTCCTGAATGTTTACAACGTGAGATAGACAGGGAAAAAGCTGATGAGAACAAAGACTAAACTTCAGTTGCCAAATCTCTGCCGTCATAAAATTATGTGCTGCTATCTGGTGGAAGTTGTTAGTCCACTTTTTTGTATTAAATGTGACGGTATCCGCTGTATTGTAAATGATGACGGCACCAAACACTGTCGCTATATGCAGTCAACACGTCGTAAACGGAGAAGAAAGAACTAATTTTTTATGTATACAGCACCTCTATATGTTGCTCCATATGCTATACATCTTATGGAACAAAAGATAAAGATACTCCACCACGAGTTTCTTTGCAGTAGCCGCACTCTTAATATCGGTTGCGGAACAACAGATATTTTTTACGGTATCTGCGGAAGATTGTTAAAAAGTTATTATGGTGTAGATCCAGATATCGAATCTCCCGAAGGAAAGAGTCAAAGTATAAAAAACGGATTCTATAAAAGAGATATAAAGGAAATAGAAAAATTCGATTTCGATAATATCGTTTGTTTTAATGTAATAGAAGAGGTAGAAGATGTACCGAAATTCTTCAACAATTTACGACAGTATCGCCATCCCGAAGGATTTTTATTAGTCAGTATTCCCAACATAAAGTCCATTAATAGGGAAGTGGGACTGGCCAGCGGCATGATTGACACTTATAATGAAATCGGAATAAATGATATAAGACAGGGGCATCTCCAACTTCCTTCGTTGGAAGAAACAAAGGAATGGCTTGGGCTAAAAAATATAAGGAGTGTTTTGCCTGTGGGATTTAAACCACTCAACATGAGAGATATGGAACTGATTCCGCATTATTGGGATAAATTCGATAAACTTATAGAAAATCTCACTACAATTTCTCAGTACTGTGCCGAGTGGCTCATTATTTCTAAATGAGCCTTTTTTATGCAAGTTATAAACCATGACTTTAGAAAATCGGCAATTGCTGTTGAAGAATGCGTAATGAAACAAATATCTTATTCTTTGAAGGAGGTATTCTTCAATATTAAGGGTGTTTTTATGAGTAGAATTATGGAAAAAATAGTTGAAAATATTGGGATTTTTTATGACAAATAGAATTGTCAGATGGTTGTTTACCATCAAGGATGGACGCCAAATACGTCTAAATAATGCTATTTCTGTAGCAATTGAGCCGATTCGAACCGAATTCTTTCTGTTGAAGAATAATTTTGATATAAAATTAAAAGATGTGGAAAAACGCATAGATGAAATTGATAGAAATTTTAAAAGCAACAGTCTTTCGTTGATCAGAAACGAGGAAAATATCTCCAAGTCCACACAGATTAAATATCACGAGATAGAAGCCAACATGAATAATCTCCGCGTAGATCTGGAGAATATGGTAAAGGAAGCTACCAAACCGAAGAAACGTACCGTTAAGAAGACGGAGGAAGATGCACCGACTTCTTAATCTTTTTTATGTTAGCCGATTTACTCAAAGACTACAACACCGTTCAGGTTATAGAATGGTTGATTCTTCACGAACGATTACCACAGGGTATCTGGAAAATTAGTGAAGATATCGGAATTATTGCCGCAGATTTGAAACCGATTTTGATACACCTTTTAAACTACAAAATTATCTACTTTGATTCTTATTACAACAGTATAGGGATAAATCAGGAAAGTAAACTGTTGCCCGCTTTACGACTTCTTATACGTGATTTTGGATTATACGGTGATAAGGAATGCCAGATCCAATTGTGCAAATCATAATCCTACTGATTTTCTACGTTATTTGGACCATTTTAATGTTAAAAGCACAAAAAGGAGAACCGCTCGTTTAGTTTATTAACCCAAACCCACTAGATTATATATGGACGGACGGAATCATTTTAAACTTTTTTTAATCCTCATTATACCGATCTGTATTCTCTTTTTTTATGCTGATTACACGCTCTACATCCCTCTCCTCTTGGGGAGCTTCATGCTTGTTGACCCAGACGAGGATCAAAAGTGGTTCAAAGGGCGTTTCCATCGGAGTGTACTTTCGCATACCGCAATTTTTCCGCTGCTCCTATCTCTCTGTATCTATCTCCCATTTAAAGGCACAGGGTTATCTTTCATGGGTATTTTCGTCGTGTTTAACATTCCCACGATGGTACATCTGTTCGGAGATATCTATTCAAAGAACAGAGGAGGGAAGTATTGTGTTTCTGCATTTTATCGACGTCTCTCGTCCAATATTTCCACGTTTATATACCTCTTTAACGCATTAATTCTACTGGCTTTTGACGCTTGGTTTTTTTATGGTCTCTTTGTTTAATACAGATGAATCCGATTTTTTATGATCTCTTCAAGAGCAATAATTGAAAGTGTTTCCTTGTTTGAAACAGAAATATTCCAGAGCAATATGCAAGCCAATTCATATCTTTTGTTTAATTATTCCTTGGGGGATATAATATTCAGCGTGACACGTTATGAAAACAAATGCGGATAAATTTATTAAGGAAATAAGTGAAATGGAATGGTTCCTACGGAAGCAAAATGAGCATTTTTATCATCCCTCTTATTTTTCGGTCATTTCCTTTATATGTGAAGATATTATGAAACGCAACAATTTTTTATGGGAGAAACTCCTGTTGAAAATGTAAAGATCTACCATGCAGTTTACTACCTTCACGGAAATCGTGGTATCTGCAAAACCATAAGAGGGGAATGGTTGGTTGAGATCCCCGATCTTTTCGAAGAGCGATTGAGAAATTACTGTTATCTGTATAATGTATATCAAGTAAAATTCTCATATCTCTTTGATGAGACCGATAATCTCAATGTTCTTGCCATCTGTTCTCCTACCGAGCCGAGTTTTAGTCGAAAACGAGCAGTGGCCATTTTACGTGGTCGAAGATTTAAGTGGATTAATTCCCGTTTAGATGGAGAAGATGTAAACTACCTTAAGCCGTTGGATGAAATCCAGAATAAATGGGCACGATTTATCTGTTTTGCTAATGTGAAACAGCCGAAGCGAGACTAAATCGCTTCTTTTTTTATGGATTCATACAGCAAACAACTGGTCTGTAAAACCTCAAACTGAATCCAGTGAAGGATGCTCACAGCAAACAAACCATTAGACTTGTAATCTAACCTTCGGGAACGCATCCTGTTCATTTTTTTATAGAAACTCCAGTTGGAACGTTAGAAAATACAGAAACTGCTTACCAGCTTATATTTGTTAATACTTCTTTGGTGAGGAGATTTATAGATGTATATTTATCGCAATCAATGTTTTTTGAGGAAATGGGAACATATGAGCAAAAGCTTTTAAATGAGTAATGCTTATTTTTTTATAGATCCGTACCGCAAACCAACCCACATACAAAGCTGACGACTTTGCACCACGGGAGTTCGGAGGCTCTCCCGCAAATAAAAGCGACCAAAACGGATCTAGTAGGGATTCCAACAGCAATCAAACCCTGACCTGAAACCAGATAAAAACGGAATCCCGTTTTCGTTCTCTATGACGGAAATGTCACATAGAGTGGCGCCTGTATATAAAAAACTTGAGTAACGCCGTTCCTCTATGAACGGTTAGCATTTACGTAGAGTGGTACGCCTAAGAGGTTGAGGACTTTCCGGTGGCTGAAAAGCCACCGTTTTTTTATGAAAAATCTTTCGTTTCCTTCTATTTCACATAAAAAATTTAGTTTTAGTGGGAGAGATGAGGATAAATATCCTATGATCGCATCCGTAATGGGAAATATTTCCGTTCTTAACAAGGATGATTATGTATCCCCGTTAGGTTCAATATTTGAGAATTTCCTTGAAAATATTCTTAACCCTCTTTACGAAAGCACAACGGGTAAATAAACACAAAGCGAGGTAGACCAGCTAGGTATAGGTCGCAAGGCTCATAACCTTGAGGTCGTTAGTTCAAATCTAACTCTCGCTACCATTTTTTATGAATATCTTAGATTTAACCGATCGTGTTGGAAATAGATTTGGTTTAATCAAACCATACGTTGAGGCTTATTCTTTCTGCAACAGTGGATTACGAAATAATTTTTCCTTTATATGGTATAATCTCATGGGAAAAACAGTAATCTTTTATATCTTTCTTTCTTTACTATTCTCCATGAAAGGAGGTGAATTTTTTTATGCCGAAGATTAAGAAATTTCGACAAGGAGACGTTCTAATTGTCTCTGTGGACTCCATGCCTAGTGGAGTTTCGCCAGTGGAAGGAAAAATAGTGGTTCGTGGAGAATTTACTGGTCACAGCCATCAATTTCACCCTTCTGCTAAAGCAGTTTTAATGAAAAAAGGTGAAGAAATCTTCATTAAAGTTGAAGAGCCTTCCGTTCTTTTTCATGAAGAACATAAGCCGATAGAACTTCCTGTTGGTTTATATCAAGCAACAACCCAACAAGAACTGAACCTTTCTAACGAAATCCGATCAGTGCGTGATTAAAATGAACACCTTCAACGAGGAACAAATCCAAGAAATGTATCGGATACGAGATAAAATCTTGGATAAGATCTTCGCCCTTAATTTTTTTGACGCCAAAAAAACAGACATCTTTATTGACGTTCTTTATAAGGTTGCGAATGTCGCCCCACCAATAAAAGTCTACTTGGATTCACCGAAAGAACTCCAAATGGCGGGAAATATGCTTTTAAAGTTTCCAGAAACAGATGATCCGACCGAGATTTTGAAAAAAATCCGTGCCAAAGAATTTCCGTATACACGAACCGAGAAACTTGAATATATTCCCTTCTGTTACAGAGGCACATGGTGGGATCTTGATTGGGTGTTATTTTATAAGTACTTTTCGGGAAAAGGTGTGGATGTTCCTCCGTTGTTTATGGAATATGCAGAAAAATTTCTGGAAGCACTTCCAGCTTTTTTAGTTACTTTCACACCAATCTGTCTAATTTCCCTACCACCTATTTTGATATCACTTGATCCCCAAAAACGTCTACATTCTAATATAAAACCGGCTGTTACTTTTCGGGATGACTACCAACAATACTGGGTACATGGTATAGCATTTACCGAGGATGAATTCAACAAGTTCATTCTCTTAGAACCGAAATGGGACGAAGTAATGACAATCTCCAACGTGGAAAAACGGACTACTATTCTTACAGAACACAAAAATCTGTTCATCAATTCCGGTGCAAAGCTAATCGCACAGGATAAGGAATACAGCAAGATCAATAAACAGGAACTGGATCGCTATCTATATGAGGCGAAATATGAAAATATTTCATTTCATATTGTGCGTCTTCATGACCATTCGGTTGATAAAGAAAGCATCCATCTGGTTCCTCTTACCTGCAAAACACCGGAAGAAGCAGTGCTTTGGATGAACCACGGACATAAAGATTTTATCACCCAAACCTGAAATTTTTTCCCTATTTTTTATGGAAACTATACCGTTTGTTTACTGTCGTCTGACATCCGAGCCAGATGAACATCTTAAATTATACGATTTATTCCATTTTGATGAAACATTACGCGGTAAATGGATCAGAATAGCTTCCATGAGAAGTGAATTGTCACCAAATACGACTGGATATCTTAGCGAACATCACGATATATTGCGAGGAATAGAAGAATATGAAATGTTTGTCTAATATTATAATGAACGAGGTAGCTGTGAAATTTTCATTTAAAGAATATAGTAGCCTTGAAAAATTACGTAGAAAATTACAAATTGTAAATAGAATTCTGGTGTTATTTCTTTCACCGATAGAACTTGTCTTTTATTCTAATTAATATTTTTTTATGACCGAAGGTTCATCGAGCAGTTCTGCTGGTTGTGGCTTGGGGTTTTGTAGCGTATTGACGTTGATATTTGTAGTCTTCAAGTTGTTGGGGTATATTTCATGGAGTTGGTGGTTGGTGTTTCTCCCGATAATAATTTCGACCTGTATCGGTATAATCATGATCATAATCTTTCTGGTTATACTGATAATCGGTTCGAATTAATTTTTTTATAGGTGAATCCTATGAGCTACTGGAATCAAGTAAGAAAAGAAAACAATAAAACAGTAAGAACGGAAAATGACGCAATTTCCAACGCGTCAACATTAAATGCCGTCTTGGATTTGTTTTCCCAAATTGGTGCACTTCGTACCAGAGAAGATGATGAGGTAAGACGGAAGTTTATGGAAGCCTTCAACACCGATCCTCTTTTAACCACGAAATGTGCTTTTTATGCCCGTGATGTGCGGCAGGGACTGGGAGAACGGAAAACCTTCCGTACTATTCTTGTATGGTTGGCTAAAAACCATCCATATGTATTACGCAAAAATTTAGGACATATACCAGAATACGGAAGGTGGGATGATCTTTTCGTTTTGCGAAATACTCCGTTGGAAAATGATATGGTATATGTTATCCGACATCAGTTGGGTGTAGATAATGGTTCCGAAACACCCAGTTTGCTGGGAAAGTGGATGCCTTCATGCAACACGAGTTCGAAGGCAAAACGGGAAATGGCCAAGTTCTTCATGAAACAGTTAAATATGCGGGAAAAAGGCTACCGTAAGTTGCTCAGCAATCTACGCAACAAGATTCGGATTGTGGAATCTATGATGTGTCGGCAGAAATGGGGAGAAATTCCCTACGATAAAATTCCGTCACGGGCCAGTATGATCTATCGGAAAGCCTTTGGTCGACATGATTCAACCCGTTATACCGAATATCTTGAGGCGGTGAAAAAGGGTGAGAAGAAAATCAACGTCAAAAATCTCTATCCTTATGAACTTTTGCAACGAGCATCGGTATCCGATGAAACCGTGGAAGTCATGTGGAAAAATCTACCCGATTATACGGGAAAAGGAGAATCGGCAATTGTAGTAGCCGATGTATCTGGTTCTATGACTTCTGGCTACAGAACTTCGGTAGTACCTTTAATGGTTTCTGTTTCGCTCGCTATCTATTTTGCGGAACGGAATAAGGGGATTTTCCAGAATAAATTTATTACCTTCACCAATACACCGAAACTCTTTGAAATACAGGGAAAATCGCTTTCCGATAAATATCTATCCGTAATAGGGGATAGACCGGCGGAAAATACCAATCTCTTTGCTGTTTTCAAGTTATTGGTGGATACAGCGGTGAAATATAAAGCCAATGTGGAGGATATGCCCCAGAAAATCTACATCATTTCCGACATGGAATTTGATTCGGCTATGGGTGGAACCAATACCAACTTCGAAGAAATTGATCGTCTTTACCAAACCACCAAATATGCTCGACCTCAACTGGTTTTCTGGAATGTGTGCAGTCGACATGATCAACAGCCTGTAACTGTTGACGATAAAGGCACGTTTTTAGTGTCCGGTCTCACGCCGAAGATCTTTGAAGCTGTTATGAAATCACAGTCTGTCGGACCGATGGAACTCATGTTAGACATCCTCAATGCGGAACGGTACGCGAAAATTACCGTGTAATCTTTTTTTCATGAAATAACTATTGTCGTGAAATCGCCAATTTTTTATAAATGAGACTATTACCGATAGAAATTTACTACAGACGCGATGACCACTGGCTCTTTGATGAAGAAGCACATATAGTAAAAGAATCTTGTAGACAAATAACCGTGTTGATTCTTCGTATTTCGGGTAAATTTAAAGATGGAAAAGGAGAAGACACGAATATGTCCCACATATTTTATTCTTCTTCTATGATTCCCATATATTTTTCATAATTTTTTTATGGAATTAGTTATCAACAAAGATTCACCGAATCTTCAACGTTTATTCTGGATACTTTCCAATCCTATACGATTAAAAATTTTTATTGAAACCCAAAATAATTCCATTTCAATAACACAATTGGCTAAAAAACTGCAGGTTTCGCAACCATATATAACCCAAAACGTTATAACAATGGAAGAATACGGTTTAGTTAATGTAAAACGGGGAAACGGACATGCTACCAAGGTCGTTTGCGCTAGCTACAGCAAAATTATATTCAACGCTTCATCTAACCCTACCAACTAAGCCACAACCTCAATTACGGATTTACTCCTCTCATCCAGCTACAATATATGCTCTTGAAACCTATACTCACGGCATAGATCAGGATTATTTACGAAATTTCTACGATACCTGCGGCACTTCCGACTCATGGGATGAGGTCTACGGAAAACCGTACGGGAAACTCTACATGCTTTCTTTCGATCACCGCGCTCGCGGTATCGTAGCTATGATGCTTTTGGAAGGGAAAACGGATTTTCTGAAAGCCGTAGATGATTTTAAACTTCTCTACGGTATCTATCGGTTAGTTCCGTACCTTTTGCCCTCCAATATATTATATATTCATCCAGAAACTTTTCCCTTCAACTTTGGTTTAATTTCCAATATAACCAGAACACCGATACATCCTATTACCTACCAACGCTGTCTAAAAAACTATCTATCTATAGCTATCGATAACAGTAAAATTGTTTTGAGTAAAAAGGATCATCGATTTAGTAAATATCTCAACAGTTTGGATGATATTAAGAAAGAGGATAGCTGTACCTTTATCGTGCGGAGAATAAAAAAGAAACGCCGTTTTTTCGGCACGTAATTTTTATGAAAACAATTGGAATATTAAAAAATCAATACATTCCCTGCAATTTAGTAGATTGTAAAGGGTGTGCAAATTCGAATAACTATTGTAAACATGATAAAATCTGTGAATTTTTAAACTCTTCTGTTCGTCTTACAAAAAATATTATGGAGGAGATCGGAAATTATGTGGCCTATTTTTCCCGCAAATGATGGATATATTGCCTGTTCTCTTATTAATTGTCTTTGTGATTTTTCTTCTAAAGATCTTATATGTGATTTTGTTAATGATAAACTTGAGAAGACGTTGACTTTATTTACGGAGGAAGTAACATCGGTTCTCTGTAATTAATTTTTTATGAAGATCTTAAATCCGATGGATAGCAAAAGCAAAATTGTTCCCTGTAGTCTAATGCAGTGCTGCATAATAGGAGGATCGTTTCCGCCTTTTGAAACAAGTATACCATGCGGCTGTTATTTTCATACAATAAAGCGTTCTATATCTCTTACTGTTACAACAGGTGTTGTTAAAAGGATGGAGGAGGAGAATATTTTTTATGCACCTTCTCAACATTAATTGTGCTGTATCAGACTTAAATATTATTCTTAACAGAATAATATGGTTTGATCCACCTGACTACTTTCTTTGGTTAGCACATGAGTCTATCACCCATTCAATCTATATGTTCTGTATGCGTGAAGACTGATTTTTTATGAATCTCGAAGACATAAAAAGATTCGCGCTCTATCAAAAAGAGCATTGGCTGGAGCAAACCGGTGTTATTGCTCAGTATAACTATGCAGACAAGGTATTAGTACTTTCAAATGGTTCCGAATTTACAGTTTCGCCACAAGCCGAACACCAACTGTTTACCAACCGTATTAAGATCTTGGGAACAGTCAATAACTTTACCAACGATCCCGAATTTATCCAGAAGGCAGTCGACCGGAAGATAGAACGGGAAACCAAAACCAACACTTTCGTTATCTTCGATGAAAGGAATAAGAACATCAAAGGAATAGTCAGTGATCAATACCGCCGCATTTTCAATGCAAATGTGATCGATCGGATACCGGACAACTATCTCCAGCAATTCGATAAGCAACACAGTTTTATTAATGATGTAAAGATGAGTATCAAGCTCACCAATTCCGACAGCATTAATAAACAGGAAATTAAAGCTGCTGGATACAAGGTCGGTGATATGGTTGCTCTCGGAATGGGAGTCGGAAATAGCGAAATTGGGGAAGGTTCCCTTTGGGTAGAACAAGTTGCCTTACGCTTGGTCTGTACCAATCTCATGATCCGTCCCGCCGGTGCTATTAATGTAGAACGGATGATCCATAAGGGATTTGGTATTATGGATCGGTTTAACTACGCTATGCACGAGGTAGCACAACGAAGTGAGATTATGCCCGTAATTAATCGAGCCATCAATCGACCCGCTATTTATGATGTAGCTAATGAAAATCAAATTCCTAATGTGCTGCGCCGGGTACGGATCGGCAAAGAACACGATGAAGGCATTATTAACGCCTACGGTATTGAACCTCTCGGACGAACCGAAGAAGGTATTAACGGTTGGGGAGTCTACAGTGCAGTTACCCGCTACAACAGTAATGTCTATCCGAATACCGAAAATTATAGCGCCTTGGAATCGATGTCCATTCTCAGTGCCGCGTATCCCCTGCTCACCATGTGAGCTTTTTTTATGAAAAATAATGTAGAAAACAAATTTAGAGAAGTAGTACATGAATGGGAAATGTCTATCCATTGTCCCGCGAAAATTATTTTAGATTGGCTTAATACTATTATGTTAGAAATATCTTCGTCAACGTCGTGTAATCAATCATGAACCCTATTAATTTGTGTATATATGATATAGATATATATAACGGAAGATTATATCATTTTTATTACTGTGAATTTAAATCTATTATGAGAATAATAACATTGGAAATGTATTCTTATGAAAATATGCAAGAAATGCAACGATGAATGCAAGAAATGTACCGTTGAATGCTACTTCGATCAACGGGATAAAAATATAGCCAGTGCGTTATACATAGATCTTACGGAAAATGGTATGGTTAGTACAGCCAATGAGATAGATGAAGCCGTGAAGACTATAGAACAGTTGGTGACGTGCGGGGCTTTAGAAGCCGTTAATAGACATGAACTAAGATATGCCGATCACCGTATCCGTGAGATATATTCGGTACGGAAATTATCGCACCCGATCTGGAATCGGATATGGTTTGATACAGTACAGGCGGTTGGATTTGCTCCCAAGAACACAGCGAATGATTGATCTTAACTGCTATACCAGACAACAGATTAAAGCAGCTACAGGCGAGGATGTTAATTCGGAAATTGTGGTGGTTGGTAACACCATCGAACGCCACGCATTAGAACAGTATATCCTTAAACGAGAACCGGTAGCCGTTATTGGACCACCGATGAGCGGAAAACTATCGGCGGTTGCGCAAATTTGCGAAAAACATAATATCGGAATAGATTTTCATTATGGAGAACTAGGTGATTATGATGCAGACAACATTCATGTTGTGCGAAATCCAAAGAGTTATAGAAACTTGGCAGTTTCAGGTCTCGTTGTCCTATCAACCGTGGACAAGGACATACCAACAACCTTTCGGGTGGTGCGACTCACTTGTGCAGGTGGAGAACTACAGCGAATATTCTGTGACAAAAAGGGACAATCATTGGTATCTCGCGGTTCAATCAGACCATATGTTCCAGTCGAAATTGCTCTTATATCACAGCACCTCGGAGGAAAGAGTATTGCTGAAACACTACCGAGCAATACCCACCGATGGATAGCTCGGAACTTCTATGAGTTTCCGAATATCCTCAAGGTCTGTATGATGGCATTAAATATAAAAGATAGGTTAATATATTGGGGATTGCTAAGGTTGGTTAAAGCATCACGCTTCAATTTAAAATATCCCATATGGGTGAAAACAAATGATCGTAACAATGGAAGAAATGATGAACGACCTTCATATTGAGGGTCGAAAAGCTACCGGTGAAGCTATTTATATTGTGACACCATCGGACCTATTACGTGGATTAACTAAGTTAATCAACGAACAAGCTGCAAAGGGCTTCGAGTTTCGGGGAATCATTCACGCTCCGATATTCGAGTCGGGTATATTACTCAACTTTAAACCGAGTCGCAAACAATTCCACTACAAAATTGTAGACTCCTATAGTATCGCCCACTGCGATACCACCAAACAAACGTTAGAAGAAATCGAAAAGATAGGTGACATACATGCAACCATTGTTCTTTGGGGAATATTTCCTGCCCCTCTCTACGTCGTGGCCGATGAAATCAAATCCAAATCTGGATGATTTTTTTTTCACTACATACGAGTCTTTTCGTACGATTTATCGCAGTTTGTAGTGGTAACTTTTTTTATGGAACGTATAATCTGTGGCGATAACCTCGCCGTTCTGAAAACACTGGGCGATAACACCATCGACCTCTGTTACATCGACCCACCGTTCTTCACCAACCGGCATTATGAAGTAATCTGGAATGATGGGTCCGAAATCCGACAATTTGAAGACCGCTTTGGTGATATTGATAAGAATAGCGGTAAGATGCATAAGGATATACAAAAGTATTTGGACTGGATGAAGCAGCGCATTGAGCAAATCTACAGAATCCTCAAACCTACAGGGAGTTTTTATTTGCACTGTGACTGGCACGCGGACAGTTATCTACGGGTGCTATGTGACGGTTTCTTTGGAGAAATAAAGGCATCAATTATATGGAAACGAACTGGTATACATAATGATTCTAAATCATGGGGCAAGGTTCATGATACAATTCTCTACTACACAAAAGGAGATAAAAGTATTTTTAATAAACAATTTAGATCATATGAAAATCTTACTGAGAAGTTTGATAAATTAGATGATAAAGGACGATTTAGAATAGATAGATTAGATGCTCGTGGTCTTGCTGGAAAAGGCTATACATATGAATGGAAAGGTATAACTGATTTATGGCGTAGACCTATAGAATCAATGCAGAAGCTTGAGGATGATGGTCTTATATATTATACAAATAGTGGAAGACCTTATAAAAGGAGTTATGAGGTTGATGCTAAAGGTATTCCTATATCAGATGTATGGGAAGATATGCCAATAGATAGAAAAGAATTGTTGGGATTTCCGACACAGAAGCCCGAAGCACTCTTAGAACGCATAATAAAGGCCAGTAGTAATGAAGGCGACACGGTGCTTGATTGTTTTTGTGGCTGTGGCACCACCCTCGCCGCCGCGAAAAAACTGGACCGCTATACGATTGGTATAGATATCAGTCCCGACGCCTGTCGACTGGTCGCGTGGCGTCTCAATACAGAGAAGGAAAAGATGACGGATGAAGAAAAGAAAATTTCCTATATCGAATTTAACGCGGCACCCTATATTGAAGGACTGCCGATCAACGCGAAAGAGATTGCTGCTCTCAGTGGAAATGAATTTCAGAACTGGATTTCTCGCGAACTTGGAATACAGGAAGGAAAACGGGGCGCTGATGGTGGTATTGATGGTAAAGTATTCGGCTATCCCCTCCAAGTAAAGAAGTACCAAGCGGGACGTCCTGATCTGGACAAATTTAGTGGTGTATTACTTCGAGAGAAGAAGAATATTGGTGTATTTGTAGCGATAGATTTCGCATCCACGTTTAAACAAGAAATAAGACGGTTGAAAAATGAAAATGATACAACCATACATTGTTTTAGTGTGGATGATATTATCAACAGACGTCATCTACAGATTTTTAGAGAACTGGAGAATATGTAGTTGCTATGAAACATAGCAACATTTTTTTATGAAACAGTTAGAAACCGGAATTCTCTGGTCGGTTACCACTTATATACCCACCTACAACGAACAAATTGTGGATGGTTGGTATAGGAATCCTCTACCAAGGTTTTTAAACAGAATAACACAAGATATAATCTTAGAGGTAGAGAGACCCACGCCTTTTTTATGAAGAATATTTATCACTTTCTGGAGCGTCCCGGTGAAAAATTAGAACGGAATTATTATCAATATCCTATTTTCTTTGTTAATTTTCATCCAGCCCGTATTCTTGAAGAAATAAAACAGTACACAAAGATATCTTTATGGGAAATAAATGGTGAATTTCCTTATGCAATATCTTAACACAGAATTTCTGAACCGAGTTGAAACCTACAACATGAGAGACTATATAGCAGAGTGGTCCGAGTTTGCACGTAATGGATACCTATGCAAAATAGTAGATGTTATTAGCCACAACAGTATTTTTTATGCTTCTACTCTGGGTTGTTTTAATAGCAATACTTGGTATAGCCATAATGTCATTCTGTAGATTTTATCTTATGGATTGGTTAATAGAACATAATCTGTTCGAAGATTGCCTGTATTTGGTATTGGTTATAATCATCATCGCTTCCGCCTTTATCGAGGTGTGATTTTTTATGAAGATGTTATATATATATATAGACTCCTTTGAAAGTATGGATATTTGTATGCCGCATAAGCATAAAATACAGGAAATTCTCTCGATCATCTGGAATATTATTGATAGTGAGTTCAAGGTTAAATCCAGCAAGAAACATCCTGGTGGGTTGGTGTTAAGCGGAATACGGGGTTACTTCTTTATTAGTCAACAACCCTATTTATATCTACAGCATATAAGAGAATATTTAGAGGATAATTTATGAAACCAATATTAAAACAATTCTTGTACAAAAATTTTTTCTGGAAATCCGAATATGAGTGTTGTTGGCTGGACAGTTGCACAAGTATTTTTCGAGAAGAAGATAATGAAATTTTTCTTTTCAGTGACCCTCAATTATATGTATTAATCAAAGATATTGCTCATTTTTTATGCAAGTTATTAACACATATTTTCTGGAAAAATTTAATACCTATGTTCCCGATCGATCGCCTGTCTTTGTCCAATATTGGCGTTTCTTTTCGAGAAATAGAACCATGCTTGCCATAATACGGAATGTTTTGAACCATCTTCTTTTTCCCGTTTTTATTGGACTAAACACCGAACTAATGTAGATTTTTTATGAAGGTATTGGAAATAAAAATTACTCAATTGAAAGATGTTCCTTATCGATCCGCAACAGGCTACTTCTTTATTAATATTTTAATACAAATTGTTATTTATTATGCCTCGGATTTTCCCAATGCCAACGCCCATCTATTTGCGTGATTTTTTATGCAACCATTTGAAACAACAGAAATCTTCGGTGGATTATATATGCCCATCGCCCCACAGGTTGGAGAAAACATAGAAAATAATCTTTGGGTTTGTATCTTTATGGAATTTAAATTGGAATTTAAATCTGTCTTTAATAACAACTGCTATTTTCAATTATCTTTCTCTAACATAAATGTTGTAGTAAGAAGAATAGGGGGAGTTTTTGATATTAACAGTTGAAAATTTTCTGGAACAATTTTATAAAGAAAAAATGGAACCTGTTATTGGTATCTATCCGTATATCAGACACGGAGAACTTGATGAAGTGCAACAGACTCTTGCCTATATAACTATCGGCAAACTACTTTCTCTTTTAAATGGAGAAGAAATACTTATGCAACTGCAGAAAAATAAGCTATTTTCGAAATCATTGGGCAAAGATTACGGAATATTATTCCATTTGGTAACAGAACAGGAAGCTATCGAGGTGCTTATTGAAAAAGGAATGAGACTGGACAATCTTGACAGTTTAATAAGAGGTATCTGATATAGAAATCCGTTTATCCCTTATTTTTTATGGAAACAATCAATTTACATGATTTAACGTTTGGACTTATACAGATAGACAATAGAGTTCTGTCATCGGGAATAGGGTATCTTTATCATTGTTTTATATTGGTTATAGCAGTTTATGAAACAATAACAACATAATTTATTCTTCGGGGAGCGTAGCCAAGTTCGGATAAAAGCACGGCGCTAAGGACGCCGCACCCAGCGTTTCGGAGGTTCAAATCCTCCCGCTCCTATTTTTTATGTGGATTATTACCGATAAATTAGCAATGTTTTTGGAAGAAAAAATAGAATCGAAGATGCGTAGACCGAATGTATCTGGCGATGATTTGTTGGAAGAAACGGATATCTTTGATTTCTTTTGGATAATACACAATTGTATCGAAGATTTCTTTTCTCCAGATAATTAATTTTTTATGCGCAACTGGTTTGAAGATATACAAAAAGTACTAAGAAGTCGGTATGATTATGCCGATTCGGAATGTGCCAATCTCATCTGTCATTTGATGGAGGAGTATGCCGAAAACTATTCCACCGTTCAAATGCGGAAGGATATAGAGGAGTTAAGAGATAGGTTGAATAATCTAAAACTTGTGGAGGTGGAACGCCAATGAGTAGAAAAACCGAAGCCAAATGGAAACAGGAAATCCTAACGATATTAAAAAACTATTATATCTGTGAAAAGTTCAGTAATGGTGTGTATGAAGAATACAAAACAGATGAAGATTTTAAAGAGTTTTTAGATGATATCTACAAACTGATGAAGGAATATGCCGAGGAAAATCCGGTGGAAGCCGAACCTGACACCAGTCATTACGAGTGTATGAAGGAACTGGATTAATTTTTTTTTATGAGATCAAACTGGACTGTTATATATTCAGGTGTTTTGACAATAGAGGAAGATTATAATAATAAAAATATCCCTTTGGATTTTAGTTTACGGAAAGAACTTGCTTTCATTTCTCCTATGTTTATTGATATAATAGATTGGATGAATATTTAAGTGAGCGAAAGATAATAATCTTATGCAAATAGCAATCACAGGAGAGATACTCACCCAACTCCTCCATATACGGATAGCGGTAGAAAAGGAATTGGGTGGACAGGCTACATGGAATCAGGTAATGTCCTATCTTATGCGTTGCTATATTGAAAATAAATCTCTCTCCTCAAAACTCAAGAGTCGGGAATCGACCATCGGGGAGATGAAAGATGCTCAAATAAAAAATACCGATGAATATCTCCGACTGGTACTTGTTCGTCCCACCATGCCCTTCATGGCTATGCAACAGAATAATATGCTCAATCCACCTCCTCCAGTTCCACCAAAGCAGATACTTCCTTTAAATATAACCGTCTCGGAGGACGTTAGAAAGGATTACCAGAAAGAAATTAAACAGGTATTTAATAATACAGGAGAGACCGATATAAAACCGAGCGATGTTATCAAGGTCTGTAATCCGAAGCATGAGACCACCATAATAAAAGAAACGGATGAACCTCCACCGAATTTAGAAGATATTATATTGAAGATGAAACGGAATAAGTCCTTTTATGCCGTTCGAAAAGAAGAGAAAGATTTATAAAATTGCGGCTTAACGTATAAATATCGGTAATAAACTATGACAGCCACAATTTATATCATTGAAGCTAATGGAGCCGAAAGTATTACAGAGAATATCACCAATTGTAATTTCGGAACACAAGATGCTCCTAATGTCGTTACTGCTACTTATCCTATTGTTGCAGGATTCAACGGCTATGAGAAATATTGGAAGATGAAATTCTACGCTACCTTCAACAAGGTAGATAACCTAAAGTTTTATAAATCTGCCGGTACCCTCGATGGAGGTGCAACACTTTACTCCAATTGTGTCACCGGAACATATGCTTCAATTGCTTTTGCCGCTCCTGTAACTGAAAACAGTTCTAAGGCCACTATTCTTATCTTTGAAACAGAACCAGCCACCGTGAATTTAGGTATATCCAGTTCACTTTCTGGAAGTATTGTAGCAGCTTCTGGTACATCGGATTATATCTGTTGCCAATACAGAACCACCGCAGGACATACACCGGGAGATATTGCATCGCTTACTCTCAAGTTCCAATACGATGAACAGTAAACCTTTTTTTATCTTCGAATACAATCGAAGAGGTGACCAATACAATGGACGACAGCGAATGGAAATGGGAAGCTATACCGATAAATCCTGAACAGAATGTTATTGAACAGTATCCGAATAACGGTACCGATGAAACTCTTTTTAACGTTATACAGGAAGAGGAGAAGAAAGACAATCTCCGATTTTTTTTAATAACACCACGTTCTCAGACTGAAGAACGGGAATATGTTGCCGTAGATTTAACCAACGGCATGTTTGTTATAAATGATATGTATATTAATGTAGCACCACAATATGCTAACAAGAATTATAAATACCGAATAGTTTATCACAGACGATGTAGCGTTGAGATGACTTTTGGAGGAGAATTTAAATCTAAATCCGTGATATACCTCATCGGATGGCAAATCACGTTGAATGGTGAAAACATCCAGCGGATTTTGTTCTTTGATCCTGAAACAAAAATAGCAAGACTGGAGGAGAAGCGATAACTATGCCGCTCAGTATAGCTAAATCTCCCACCGAGTTAACACTCGTAAGTGAAACAGAATGCGAACATGGAGAATGTTATCATATCCGATTTTTTATCGAAGACCTCAGCGGTGCGGAATATTTTACACAAGAAGATGGTAAAATTACTTGGAAACAGATCGGAAAGCTGATTCTTCTCAAATCAGATTTTCTGGCACTGGAGAAAAAATATATACAATTAACCAACGAAGAAATCTATACCCAATTACGGAAATTAACAGTGGCAGAGACTATATCCAGCCATATACATTAAGGTGAGATAAGATGACCGATAACTATTATTCACAGGTTCTCACCGAATTTTCCGTCACTAACACTTCCTACGCCGAGAAAGCCACCCTCGATTTTACCACCTATGCACAGGGAAATTACCTTATTTTTATACAGGGTATGGCTACCTCAGCCAGTACCTCTCTTTCTATATATGTACGGGGACAGATAGACGATACCACTACCATTATGGAACAGGTAAATGAATCCGTAAACGCTACCCGTACCAACGAATATCTGAGCTTTCATACCTTCTATCTGGCTTCGGCTCTTGCCGCTGGTGCTCACTTTGTGGATATTGATGCCTATGTAGAATCCGGTGCCACCGGCTACATGAAGAATATTCGTATAGTCGTTATTAATATCGGTATGCTCTGTCCTACCAGCGGAATGTACGGTTATGTTGCCACCGAAGCTTCTTTAGCCATCAGTGCCGCTGCTGGATCACCGACCACCTTACAAACTTTAAACATTACTCCCGATGTAACGGGAGATTATTTAATCCTCGGAACCTGTGAACTTTACTCTAACTCCGCATCCTCCAGTGCATATGTTCGATTGAACATCACCGCCGGTACGGAATATCTTCCCATTGATACCGCAAAAGGTTCGACCGCTTATGAATACTGTGGGATGGAAGATCAGGATACTTCCGACCGTCATACCAAAACTTGGGGAGGTGTGGTTTCCCTTACCTCGGGAGCTTCCCGCGCTATTCTTATAGAAGGCTATCGTACTTCTACTAATACAGCCGCTGCTCTGAAACGGCGTATACTTGCTATTCGTCTTAATGCCGCTTCACCTTTAGTTCAATATAATGAAGTGACCACCGAAACCAGCGGTACTTCCACCTCCTATAACACCGGTCTGAATAAAGGTATTATCAGTTGGACACCCACCTATGTAACCAATTGGACTATTATGGGTGGAATGAATTTTGAAAATAACACCGGAACAATCTCATCCGCTACCCGTTTATTTCATGCTACAGGTAATACGGGTAATGATTCTGGTACCATAAACGAGTGTATTAAACGGAATAAACAATCCACAACTACTACCACCGATTCCTGGCCAGCCTTTGGTATTGTAAACGAAGAACTTACTGCCGCTGCTCAGGTATTCATGATGCAGTATATGAACGTAGCTGCTGGAACCACCTATTATCGGGGTGGATGGGTTGTTGCCTGGCCAAACGGTGGAAATGAATTATCCACAACCAAAACGGCTGCGGCACAAATTAAAACAAGTGGATTATCCACAACCAAAGCTTCCGCTGTACGTGTAAAGGTAAAACAGAGTACCACCAAAACAGCAACCGCTCATATCGATTTACCAACCTATACCTATTCTACTACCAAAGCTGCCGCAGCTCGTATTAAAACCAAACTTAGTACCACCAAAACTTCGGCAGCCAGAGTTAAACTCCTCGGTCAGTCAACAACAAAAACATCAACAGCAAGAGTTAAAACAAAATTAAGTACCACCAAAACTTCTGCCGTTCGGGTAAAGGTACGTCAGAGTACCACCAAAACTTCGGCGGTACGGGTTAAAATATTAGCACAGAGTACCACCAAAGCTGCTGCTGTAAAAGTTACGGTTCCTACTTGGACCAGAGATACAACAAAATCTGCTACAGCACGAATTGAGACCGAGTTATCAATCACCAAATCATCCGCCGCTCGGATTAAACTTATCGGACAGTATACTTCAAAAACATCTACCGCTCGGATAAAGGTAACCAAACAATCTACCTCCAAATCTGTAGCAGCCCGAATCAAAACAGAACTATATGGTTCTAAATCTTCCGCAGTCCGAGTTAAAACTAAATTAAGTACCACCAAATTATCTTCAACACGAATTAAACGTCTTGCACAGAGTACCACAAAATCTGTAGCGGCTCGAATCAAACATCTTGCTCATTATACCAGTTTAGCTTCCGCAGTTCGCTGTAAACATATCGGACATAGTACCACCAAAACTGCTACTGCTAAAATCATAGGTCGATATTCAACCACAAAAATAGCCGCGGCTCGGATTAAAACTCTTAAATTATATACTACAAAATCAGCCAGTGCTAAAGTCAGTACCGCAAAATCTGTTAATAAGACAGCCGATGTGCGGGTTTATACTCATGGTGTATCTTCTACCAAGACAACTGCCGTACGGGTAAAGCATACCGATCATTATACAACTTTACTTTCAACTACCAGAATAAAAAGTTCTTTATCGACCACAAAGAGTTTAACCGCAACAGTTGTGGACCGTAATTTTTTGGAATTAACAGCCGGTGCTAACATCCTACCTGGTTCCGGTTTTACGCTACAGGCTGGAGCATTTATCCGAGCTCGTTCTTGGATTGATACAATTGTTACTATTACAAAAATAGGTATTCCCTACGCGGTAATCATCGAAAATCTGGAACCCTACGGTATCATCGAAAAGATTAATATACCATCTCTGACCATAATTGAAGTGACACGTAACTGAGAGTGACATTATGCCCATTACAATCTATAAAGGAAATCATACCTCCTATGATATCTCTATCTACGACCGATATAATCTACCTATGGATATCACCACTGCTCCTATTTCATTTACTGTTTTTCCTTATAAAGAAGAAACAGGCACGGTTTTATTTACACGAGCAAATACCTTAGCAAGTGGAGGTGCATCGGAAATAGAAATGGTCTATCCGACCAGTGGATTATGCCGGTTGCATTTAATACCGGAAAACACGGTGCCACTTACCTTTCAAAGTTATTGGTACAAGTTGGAAGCGACTATTGGTAGTAAAATCTACACCCTATCCCAAGATGCATTCACCGTCATGTAATTTTTTATGCAAGTCATTTATTTAAAACAAAAAGATTTTGATATTCTTCTTTATGTCTTAGCAACGGATTTTGAATTAGGTTTAACCGTGACTGTAAATTTTTTTTCGAATAACAATTTTATATTTGATATACAAAAATGTATCTGTGATTTTTTATGCAACTCCTTTACACAGAAAAAAATCTATATACAACCATGGATAGGATAGTTAATCGTATTACCACAGAATATATGTGTCACGATAATACAATAAACCTTTTGAATTCATTATCTTTCTTTCGGGTATTATACATTAAAATTGGAGACGAGATTAGGATCGAAAGCAAGAAGGAATATCTTAATTTTTATGAAAACATTCACAGAGGAGTTGACGAATACGAGCATCGAAATGTTTTCTAAAGAGATGTTATCTTTTAATGATTTCTACAGCGATATTATTTTGAATTTTATATTTTGTGATGACTATACCGATATGGTTTCTATTTGGAATACATTTTTTAAGAATCCCTCACTAAATGTTATAAAACCGATAGTTGAAACCCTATGATTTTTTATGAAAATTCATTGTCCCATGAGTTTTGTGGATATGATAGGAGAAACTTTTAATGCCGCAACATCTACAGGAGAAATTACGACCTAAAAACTGGAACGATTTAATGGGATTAAATTATAGTCCTATAGGATCAATAGATCAAAAGACTATACTGAAGAACCTTGCCGAAAAAGGAAATATACGAATCATGATGTTCACCGGACCTCCAGGTACGGGTAAAACTTCAACCGCTATCCTCTGGGCCACCACCTATCTTCACGCAAATTATGATGATGTGCGTGATGCTACTATAGAACCTGGAACGGGACATCCCAATGTCCGTTTAGTAAACGCTGCAGGAGATCGGGGTATTGATATAATCCGTAATCTGGTACCTGAGTTTATTCGATTGGATACCGAGGACGGCTACTGTCGGGTGCTTATCTTTGATGAGGCAGAAGGACTGACACCACAGGCACAGGAAGCTTTAAAAGCCATTACCGAACAATATGCATGGAATTGTATCTTTATCTTCTGTCTGAATCATATCGAGAGAATAGAAGAAGCCCTGATTTCCCGTAGTGCTGTATTCTACTTCGATCCCCTACCGCGGGATTTATTAGCCAACTGGCTATTAGAAAAATCGGTAAAATATAAAATCAATATCTCTCCTCACTTAGCCCTAAGTGTGGTAAGTTATTATAACGGCGATTTGAGACGGGTAACAAACGATTTTCTCAATGTTTATGAAGGACAGACGGTTACCACTTGGAAACCGAAACCGACCTATGCCGATATTATCTTTGCCGCTAAATCTCCACAGGAAAAGTATCTGGAAATCGCCGCGAAAACCTATATTGATGGAGCAGAACTAATTCATGATCTGTTCATTCTCAACAAATACGAGAATCCGGTACAGTTTTATCAGGCCTTAAACGTCGTGGATAAAGACCCGATGATTGCCGTGCTCGGTGCTCTTGCCGCTCTTAAGCGGTAATTTTTTTATGGAACAACCAGTTTTTATTGTTCAAAAAGGAACCGGATTAACTAATATTTATGCGTCTGGTATTTGGCAAGATCCAACAGATAATAGACTCTACTTTCTTCGAAAAAACATGGTTATCGCTGTCTTTGATAAAGAATCTTGGGATTCTGTTGGAGTGACATATGTAGATAAAGAACAATTAGAAAAGTCTCAGAAAAGAGATAAGAATGATCAGATAAATATCGAGGACTTTGCGGCACGTTGCACAAAAATACCAATGTCTATAGATGAAATAAAGAAAGGTACAAAAAACGATGAGATGTATTTTGCCTAATTTTTTATGCAAGAATTTGGAGATTATGTATATGAAGCCACCTCTTTTATTATTGAAAGATACAATCATTATAGATTGGAAGATCGGTCATATGATGGTGGTGTTTTTAGTTTCTTGCCTTCTGTAGGACTGCATCTTTATGAAGAATGTAGAAGTAATAATTGGTAGATATTTCAACGGTCATGATGCATTTCAAGGGATAATATCTCTCGATAAGAATAGATATGATACAACAGAATCCATTTATAATATCAATTCTATTTTTAATTGGAGAATACCGAGAAAGATCAGAAACATCGCGGAAGGGATAATGGAACAATTGGAATAATTTTTTTATGGATGAACTGGAAGAGAAACTTCATAAGTTATGGACGGAAATACATACCCATATGGACAATGAATTTGAGGAATTCGACAAACGAATCTCCGCTATCGAAGATTCGATCAAGGATCTCTACAAACGACTTGAACAGAACGAGGATAGAACATGGGGAACCTAAGCTTTCCATATTTTTTAACCGAAAAAATGACACCGAGGTTACTTTTAAATGACAACTACACGATTACCGTTATGTTTAAAAATGTCATCGAGGCTTTCTACTTTGAAGAGGAAACCAAAATCGACATCTTTATCAACGGAAAAAAATATCACGCCAAACCGATTCCCGCGAAAACCGCTGTACACAAGAATCATTGGTTTGATATCGAAACAGAAGAACCTGTAGCATTAGATGTAACTGCTTTTGTTTACTATATGGTACAGCTGATTTTTAACGATGGAGCATTCACCTTCTCCCAACGAATTCGGGCCGAATACGCCTAATTTTTTATGGTTGACTTTCGCATAGTTAAATGTTGCGCCAACTGTAAACAAAGAGAATTGAGAGCCGGAATGTATGTTTTCTGCAGTTTACACAGAGAATATATTAACTTAAGAATGATATGCGAGTTCTACCTAATAACAGACAATGAAAGAATATTGACAGCTGAACGGGATCTTTTACAAGGAATAAAACGTGATGGCATGAAATTCTTGGATCTCCGTGAGGTGTTTAAGTGAGGTTTATAACCATAATGTCTTATACAATCTATTCTATAAGCATAATATTCTTGCTAATAATGGACCCGCTTATGTTTTTTCTGATTATCGTCCTATCTACACTGCTGAAACTGAAACTTGATAGTCGATAATTTTTTTATGAAGATTCGTACTTCATTTGTGAGTAATTCTTCCACCACTTCTTTCTTCGCGGTGGGAGTAAAAGCCGAAGACCTCAAAAAGGAATACGAGGATGATGACGAGTTAGAGGAAATGGGATATTATAATCTTGCCCGTCGGGACGATGATTATGAAAATGTTATCGTTAAGAATATTTTTTCAATAACGAGTGACGGTGGTATGGACATAAGTGAACTTGATACTTTACCAGATTTTGATAAGATAATAGAAAAGATGTGCAAGGACTTTCATATCACCCGAGATAAATTAAAATTCTATTCGGGGATGTATGCAAGTTGAAAATTCGCAGCGGATTTGTTTCCAATAGCAGTTCCTGTTCTTTCTATATAGGTTATGATACCAAAGAACCACCAAAGGTAGAAGAGATCTTGAAATTAATCGGATTTACCAAGGATAATGTGGGCTATAAATACATCTATGAATTCTTCAAGGATATGCTTAAAAATGGAGAAAATATAGATGATGAAGAACGGGAATGGTGGATGAAAAATAATAATGCTCTCGGTAAAAAGAAAAATATTATTGTTTATTTATTGCATAACGATAGTGATGATGTCGCCGAAAGTTTTATGTTTAATATACCGAAATTTGAACGGAGTAACGATAAGATATTGATTATGAAAGGTGATATGTGATGAAGATACGCGGTGGATTTATATCAAACAGCAGTTCCTCCAGTTTCTGTTGTATTGGAATAGAATCTCCATCCGATAGTGATAAAACTTCTATTAAAAGAGAAGTGTTTGATACTTTAGCAAAACGATTAGGTTGGTACGATAGATTAGATAAATATGATGCTGGATACGGTATATGGAAGATAGAAAACTCTCCTCTGGTTGGATACGCAATTAGCTATGTTGATTTAGTTTACATTGGTTTACCTATTGAGTTTTTTTCGGAAGATTTATCTATCAAAGCAATGAGAATTTACACCACAGATTTAATATCCAAACTATTAGGAAGAACAGTAGATCCTAATTTCATAAATCTGTTATATGGGGAGGTGAGTAGTGAATGAAACGGCGAAATGGATTTGTATCAAATAGCAGTTCCTCTTCTTTTATATTGAAGCGAAAACATCTAACTCCGATACAGGAAGTAGCGATTAAATACTATGATGAATTTATAGTATTGGCTAAAAAATATGCCAATCATCAGAGACAAATAGAGGAGGAAAGAAAAGATCCAGATAAATTTGTGTATGATGATATTGATGAGGATAATATCTGTTGGGATATTATAAAACGAAAAGATCGTTTTACGGGTAAAACCTCTATGGACAATTTCAGCATGAGATCATGGTTTGAATTTCTCGGCATTAGTCGCGATGATTTCGATTTTTGTGATAGCGACTCGTAATTTTTTTATGAAACGCGTTGTTCAGACACCTGACTATAATACAATAATGGATTATGATGACGGTTATTTTATACGACATGGAAGAAATATTCGGGATGATCCACCTTATTCACCATTAGGACCGGAAATCTTGGATCTTGAAATTAGTACAGTTTGTTCCCGAGGCTGTCCTTGGTGTTATAAAAGCAATACCAAGGCAGGAAACAATATGAGTTTCTATACATTTGAAAAAATTTTCCTCAAGATGCCGCGTAATCTTACACAGATTGCATTCGGAATAGGTGATTTACACGGTAATAAAGACTTTCGCGATATCATTTCCTATTGTCGGAATAATCCATATAATTATGTGGTACCGAACATTACCATCAATGGATTAGATTTAGACGATGATGATGCGGCTTTTCTGGTGAAAGAAATGGGAGCAATAGCTGTAAGTCATTATAATGATAATGAATGTTTTGATGCGGTTAAAAAGCTCACCGATCTCGGAGCCAAACAGATAAATATTCACCAGATGTTATCCCAAGAAACCTATGAAGACACAATAAATCTTTTGGGAAGCAGAAAGAAAGATGAAAGATTAGCCAATCTTAATGCTATTGTATTTCTTTCCCTTAAAAACAAGGGACGCGGAAATAATATGCATCCACTTCCACTGGAATACTTTATAAATATTATTAAGATGTCCACAAAAATGGGATATACTTTTGGATTTGATTCCTGTTCCGCATTAAAGTTTCTTAAATCAAATCCACCCGATGAAAAGATATTAAAATTTGTAGAACCATGTGAAAGCACCCTGTTTTCTGCCTATATAAATTCCAAAGGATATTTCTTTCCCTGCTCATTCTGTGAAGGAACGGAGGAATGGAAAAAAGGATTATCTGTATTAGAAGAAGGAGATTTTCTACAGAATATCTGGTATAATACCGAAGTTATAAAATTTAGAAACAAATTAATATCCAACACCAAAAACCAGTTTAAATGCCGCGAATGTTTATATTTTAAAATATGAAAAGTATTATATTTTTCCTTTTTTTATATTAATGTATGGAAAAGGAATACGAAATTATTCTATACATTCAAGGCGCTGGTAAAATGCCACGCACATTTTTTGAAACTCAACAACAATTTTGGAGATTTCTTGAGGCCCTACGACCAGCGGAAAAGAGACCCTCTCACCTTATCTACAAAGCACCTGATATAACAATTGAGGACATAACTAAGATCTTGTGGACACCACAAATTCTTCGTATCGTAGGAGAAAAATTATACGGCGGAATGGGATATACCAGAAAGTATTTAACTCGTTTAATAGCCTACGAATTTTCTGGTTATAAAGACCTACAGGCTGGTGAAAATGGATATTGCGGGTAGAAGCTATTAAACCAGAAACACGACGCTATAAATCCTATAAGACCAATCTTTTCTGGTTCCGTCCAATCTGTATGTTTATAGCAGGTCGGAGTAAAGGATTATTATCGGATGAACTGGTCGAATACTTCCGTACCTTCGGACATTTTAATTTTGAAGTACCCGAGAAATCAGCTATAGAAATCGGAAAACTATTTCGACAGATTCATTACTCTGTGTATGATAATTTTATGGAAGAATTGGAAAAAAATAATAAGCACCTGCACTTTGATATGCTCACTTGTGCAGAATTCGGTTCTTTCTGTCTACATAGCGGCGGGTTTAAAATATACATTTAGGTTTTCTTTTTGGTTTTCGCTTTGTCATGTCCTTTATACCCGTTAGCATACATTGCTTCAATAACTTCGTTCAGTTTCGCTTCCGATTTAAACGGACCTTTCGATCCATAATACCAGCCTTCTCCCTTCACATAACGTTTTGGCATGTGTAGAATAAAATAACGGATTGATTTAAATGTTACTTTTTACTATAAAAACGTATGGTAACTGTTTGTGCTAAATGTTTTAATACCTGTAAAAAACCGAATATTATTAACTGTGAAAATTTTACCTGTAACTTTGGACAACAGTGTAGTAAATGTAACATAATGAATTACTGCAAGTTTTCTACCTATAATCTCCTCGACTGTCCGGCATGTCAGTATTCTGGTATTATGCATGTTATGACCATACGAGAACGACATATGCATTGTCCGATATGTTTTAGTGAAATGGTGTTTGCAAAATAGATTTTTTATGAGAATATTAACATCCGTTGATCCTTTACCATCAAATATAAATATAATAAGACACGGAATAGAGACATCTTATACCAATGACCTTGGTACATATTATCATATCTTTGTACCCGATAATTATGTTTACAATAGTTATTTTTTTTCTGACAAGGCACGAGATATTATCGATAATATAACACGTTATGAAAAATATTTAGAAAGTTATGCACGTGTTATCCAAGAACTTTCTAACCAGAAACATCGGTGATTTAGAAGAAAGACCCCAAATAAATTCCTATGAGTTAATTTTTTTATGAACTACTGTGTTGATTGTATGGAAGAAATGAACACCTATAAAACCGGTGCTCGTTTGGTCCGTTATAATACGGATGTCTATGCCTGCGACATTGAGGAATGCCCAAAATGTCATAAACGAATTATTGCCAACATCGGGAAGCCGTTCTTCGACCCCAAATATGTAATTGCCATTGTAAAACCATTCGCAAAATATAGTAAATATGCGGGTGATTTGGTGCTCTATTGGGACATCAAGGTGAATAAACAAGAAAAAGACAATGAAAATATTTAAATGAAACGGCTTTGTTATACAAAATATGCCAGTTGATGTAAAACAAGCTGATATGACTGAGGTTAAATGTCCCTACTGTGGTTGGTTCTACGATTATGTTACACCAAAATCTTTTTATGGTTCACAGCAATCGATAGAAGTACGGTGTCGGAACTATCCGCATTGTGGAAAACCTTTTGTTATACAGAAAAGAACATAATAGAAAGGATTTTTTTATGGTCGAAGATAACTTCAATCATTTCGTTCAAATGCTGAACATGGTCTGGAAATTGCTCTTAGAGCACCGTGTACGGCGTCCTAATATGCAGCTCGTTCTTTCCTTTCTGGAACGGTTCATGAACCTTGTTCCATCGGGAGAAACAAAAATCGAACAGGTACCGATATTCATAAACTTTCCTGATTCCGATAAAACAGCACCAAACCACCCGTATGTTTATAATTGGAAATATGGAAATAACACCAATCTTTACGGCGGAAGTTTTAATACTTTAAAACCTGGACCGGATTTTATTTATAAAACAACAGAACCAAGTCCAGAAATTTCATTAGCCGGTCTTACAACAGCAAATCTTACATCGGACACCAGAAATACTTTGGTACAGCAAGGATTTAATATCGAATATGATAAGAAGAAAAAAGAATGGTACATAAAGTAATATTTTTTTATGAGAAAACGTCTTTTACCAATTTTTATAGATTATTTAGTTTTCTATAATATGTCCATATTTAATAAGGACGATAGAACCATGAAAAATCCAAATCCATCGATAGATTCTATTGGAATATGGCATAGAAATTATGTGGATTACTACGAGTATTTTGTTTTAGAGGAAAAACGGAAACAGTGGAAAAAACATAATGAAAATCTCAGGGTACCCAATCATGAATTTCCTATCAGAGATATCGAACATAATATAGCCTATGTATATAAATCTGTTATGAAACAGGAAGAATAATATGTGCATTATTAAAAACTATAGTTCTTGGAGAAGTAAATATTCGCCTTTCCCAACGGGAAACTCGAATGTTTTATTACAACAATCCAATAACCTATTTTGGTGGGATAGAAAGTGATGCGATAGAGATTGTCTAAAACTTCTTTTATCTCGACAGATATCTTGGATATTTTCATATCAGGACCATAAACCAATGTTTCAAAATCCTTTATACCATGATCCGCAATAAATACATCACAAATCGGCACTAACATATCTTTATTCCCTTCATCTCTTCAACTATCTTTAGTATGTCCATAGTACGTTCATTAAGGTATTGTATTACCTTTCCTATACCATTTGACATCATATTGTCTATTTCTAAATTACTGTAGCCGACTTCCTTGAGCATGTTCTTCGTTTTATCGGTGACAGTAATTAGTTCTCGTTCAATAGATTCTATTCGTTCTTTGAAGTGGTTCTTTGAAGGTGTTTGTATGTCAACTAACATAGTTTCACATCCAGATTTAATAATAAATTTTATGTGTATATTACTTATATACATTTCTATTGACCGAAACTGTAAAACTTTAAATAGAAGAAAAATTTATATCAATTGTCGGGCGTTCATACCGACTTATTATATCTGGGGACAGCCTGTAACCGTGACCATATAAAATTTTTTTAATCTAATCACGGTAGGTTGCGGTATGTTTAAACAACCGCTAACCCTCCAACGAAAGCTTAATAAATACATAAACTCACCTTTATTTGAGGTGAATATTCGTTGTCGAAGAAACCCAAACAACCAAAACCGAAGCCTAAATAACTTTTTATACTTATTTTTCTATAACACCTTGAGGTGTATTGATTGCAAATAGGCTGGTATATTACCATTTTTTTATCTATTTTAGGCTGGATCACAATTATTTTTATTCTCTGGTTATTCTATAGAGGAAAGAAGGCCGAACAATGAGCGAATTAAGCGCTATTATAATAGAAACAATCTGGATGTTTATTTTTATTGCTGTACTGTACTTAGGGTATGGTGAAAAACTGAAAGCCGATAACGAGAACTTAAGACTGCAAATAAAGATTGAGATATACAAGACTATTATATCCAATTATAATTTGGAAGATGATATGAAACAATTGGTGTATCTTTATGAAAAAATATGAACTGACTTACCTCAATAAGAATCAGAATATCTTCCACTGGTCTTTCTTCTTTAAAAAGGAAGATATGTGGATTGGAGCTTTCTGGCGATATGATGTTGGCGAATTCGAAATCTGGATTTGTCTACTTCCCTGTTTTCCATTACACCTACATTGGCGGTGGGATTATTGGACCGCCGAATTACGCTGTTGTTTTTGGAACAATATCTATGATAGATGTGATCGATTTGTACCGTTAGAAGATGAAGAACGACTTTGGATTGATTAAATATGAGTGAAAAGGAAGAAAATAGAGATGAAATATATTTCTCATGGAGCGGTTTGCATATACCGCTTGATAAAGCAGTTATAAAAGATTTGAACTACTTTATTGAAACAAAAATAAAGAAGATAATAGAAGCACCGGAATTCGAGGATCTGATCTGTAGATCTATGGTTTGGTATTCGGAAAGAGTGAGGAAAGAAATGTACGAGGTTATAAGACGGTGTGTTAGTGATGCTATTAGTTACGGTGACTTTACTATTACAGTAAAACCAACATCTAATGAAAAAAGTGAGTAATATGGGAATGTTTGATACTGTTATGGTACGAAAGAGTTTTATCAATTATCTGAGACGCAATAAGATCACCGATGAAGCTACTATAAAAGCCTTGGACATGGATGATTTCTACCAGACCAAAGACCTTGAAAATCTGATGGAACTCTACGAATTTAAATATAATGGTCTGTATCATGATGAACGGAAATACTATACCGTTCCAAAGGAAAAACGTCCATACGGAGATTCCGATAATGGATTAATAAAAATGTTCGGATCTATTGGACATACCCATATCAGATGGGTGAAAATTGAGAAGACCATGACCGTCACATTTTATGCCGAAAAATATATCTTTGAAGCCGAAATGTTCCGGGGTAAGATCACCGGATTAAAAATGTCGGAATGGAAACAAAAGAAGTTACATTATAATGAAGATAACGACTTGTCTGTTGAACAGATTGAAGAAGAGATCAATGCTGATCTAAAATTTAAAGCCAGCCTTGAACAAGGATTAAAAGAAGTGAGGGATCGCCATGAGTGCCGATCTGGTTAAAGTCTATCTAAATCAATTTACAGCATTGAATCTACTTGCTAGTTCGGAGTTTTTACCAGTTGTTAATGAAATGTTAACAGAATTTAAGAGAAAATGCATTTTAGAAACGATTACTGTTTTAAGGGAGCATATCTATATGATTTCTATCGATTTCCCAGACATTCCACTTCAAAAATTACGGGAGATTTTAGAAAGTCTTATTAGAAAGAGTGTGAAATTATCATGAGTACCGATCCACTGCGATGTCCAATGTGCAATCAAAAGATCAGTTTTCCAGCAAAGATCATGGTCTATTGTCAATATTGTGATGAATGGGTGAATTTAAAGACTCATAGATATGTGCTGGTTGATAAACTTACAAAAGTTTTGGGAGAGATGGACTTATGAGTGCCGATCCGCTGTTAAATGAAACCGTGAAGAATATCATGAATATGCTGACCGAAACGTTAGAATTACGGAAGGAAACTACAGACTTTCACGCCTTCACCCTTGCATTAAATAAGCTCCGAGAGATGCTCAAGACCTACGGGGAGCAGTGCTATGATAAAGGCTACGACAAAGGGACAAATGATGAATTTCAACGCACAAAAGATGATCGAATTTATAATTATACGGGAGGGCGAGGAGGGCCATGTCAATGAGTGCCGATCCGCTGGAAATCTCGATGAATAGAATCAAAGACCTTTCCAGTGTCTATGGGAGATTTCATATCGATACGGATGCCTATTGGAATGCAGTGAAAGCAGAGATCAAGTCCTACGGGGAGCAGTGCGTGAAACGAAAAATCCAACAATGGAAATCGAATGTCGCCCAATCGACGAAAGGATGGGGAATTGAAGCTATGACACTTATTCAACATATGGAAGATGAAGGGCGATCGCCATGAGAACGGGTAAATTAACACGATTTACGCAACGATTCTTTCGAGCATGTAAAAACAATTACATAAAATCAGAGGGTGATAATGCCGACTGGGAATGTTTTATATTAATTCTTTGCGAGATGTATTGTTATCAGAGCGAAAAGTTTTTAACATATAATCTAAAAGAGCGATTAGAATATTTTCGCAGTTGGCCGTACAATCCTCAGATTGGTGGATTTGAAATTGGGGAAAAAGGCTTTCAAGATTATCTTGAATTCAAACTAAAAAACGAGGGGCGATCGCCATGAGTGATATGAAATGCCCGCGTTGCAACCAAGAAATGGAATATTATACACCAGCTCAAAATGCTCCATATTTTACATCATATTATCGATGTTTAACATGTAAAATTATACAGTGTGCCTTCAACGCCATCCATCCTAAATGCACTTGCTCGAAATGTACGGGACGACCAGATTATTACGCCGAAAATAGTGAGGCAATCACCATGAGTGACCCGCTGGAATTGTTATTTGCTCAACTGAATAAGGAATTGCACAAAATAGGGATGCGTTTCTCCGATCGACATGCTGTGCAAGAGATCCTCAAACCCCTCCTTCAAACATATAGGGAGCAGTGTGTGGAATGAATAATTTATGTCCTATTTGTTCTGGAGAAGTTGTTGAAGATAAAAACCACTGGCTTTGCTGTTTAATGTGTGGATGGAATGTATATGTATGGGAAGAGATAAATTACTGAAGATAAAATGTACTGGACAAATGTGTAGAAATAATCCGTATGCAAACTGGGCAACTAATCATTATCATGAATGTCCTTATGAGAGAGATCTTAATAACGAAGAGAAATTATGTCGATGTTGCAAGGATTGTACACGCATGTGTGCATTAGATATATGATTTTTTTATCCTTTATATATACTCTCATTACTCGAAATTTTCTTATCGAGAATCGAGTTAGTATTTAAAGGTTTCAAACCACAGAAATGTTCTCGAACCATTACTCGAAAAACTTTCGGTGGTATAATTATAGCTAAAACGTAATAGTTATGTATATATATATATATATTACGTTTTAGCTATAATTGAGTTTTCCATTACTCGAACCATTACTCGAAATAAATATAAGGAACCTGATTTAAATAAACTTAACTTAGATTTTACAAACGCGTTCTGGTGCGTTTTATGATTATAAAATCAATCTATATGGTTTTGATATTACTCGAAAGTTTAATAGCCTAAAATCGCACCGTATCGCGAGGAAACGCTATTTTTATGCCAAAAATTTATACCTTTGATGAATGGAAAAATGATTTTTTACAGGCTTTGGAACATATGACCAAGATACAGTGCGGTAATACTGTGATGTGGCATCAACTTTCAAACACCATGACCACGGAAACATTTATAGAGCATCTTCGAAATGGAACAATAACGGTAAAAGATCATGAGATTATCAGCGAGTTTGCTCTTTGCACACAATTTTTTAACTTCGACAATGTTTTTCTATGTTCTAAGTGTAGGGAATATAGCGATAGAATAGTTTTTATAGATAAGCAACCTTACTGTCTTGAATGTAATAAGAAGGTAACGGAAAATGCCCAAAGCTAAAAAGAAAACTCGAACCATATATTACGGCCATACACTTAACGTTGGAAAGGATGGAATTGCTATAATTAATAATGATATAGAAATACGCTATATAATGCCCTATATCGAAAGAGCAAAGCTGGGTTTAGGGTTAATGTCACAGTTTGTAGAAAGGGAGCAGATAGAACCCAGTTTTGAAGATGAAGATTCCGAAGTAGAATATATTTCCTAATTTTTTTATGGTTTTGATATCACTCGCCGGAATTCACGGCGTAGGCAAGACCACCGCTGTCAATAATTATGTACCATCAAAATTACTTATCAAGTACGTTAATACGGATGTCATACCTATTGATGGTGTGGGCTTTAGACAGCAGATGATTCGAGTTGATTACTACAGTCGTATACTCAGTATGTTTCCCGTAGACCTCGATATTATAATTGATAGATCACCGGGCGATTTTATCGGGTATAATTTTGCGGTAATAACCGATACAAATGAATTAGAAGTTATAGGAGTTTATACCGATAGTTTACTTAACTTCTATGAGAAATTGAACATGAAAAAAATCAATTTACTCGTTTTCGATGATAAGGAAAAAATTTGGAATCGGGTAATAAAACGCAATAATTTCCATTGGAAAGAAAATGATCGGAAATATTTTGACAAAGTCTATGATTTCTTTTACTCAAATGAGGGAAAGAACTATCAAATGCTCACCGGAATTGAGTCCACATACGTTCACGTGAATGATTTGGAGAAGATTTTCGATGAGATATTGCATGAAAAAACTTAAATACTTTTTTAACTTAATAAGTGTAAGTCATGGTGAAGCATATGCTTAACGATGAACAATTGAAAGAGGAATTACCTCACTTAGAAAGAATTGCCAAGGCACAGGATATTGATCTGGCCGAGGTAGTTAAAACATTCGCCGCTGCTATGGCCAAGATTGAGGAAAACCCGAAGAATGCGGGTAAGCCATTAAAAATGATTATCAATCGAACCTATAGCTTAATGGATATGATTTTTAACAACAAAAAGAAAAAGGGAGAAGCATTTATTTATATTCCCTTCGGTCCTTTAGGAGAAACCAAAGACTGGAACGATGATGAATTTAAACAAATTGCCGCAGATATTCTTCGAAACAAAGGAATTTCCAAACTGATGAAAGATGGAAAGATCATGACCAAGAAGAATCCTGCCGATGGAACCGATATACCGTTATCACGCGTTACTAAATATGAAATGGTAAAGCGATATGTTAAAGGCAATGAAATCCTTATTGAAAAGCCAGAAACTGACGCTAAAGAAATTAATGTTATGATTGTCACAGAAGGTGATGAGTGGAAAGAAGGAGAAGGTAGTCCCATGTTTCGTGATAGCCGTCTCTATAATAATGCTAACGTTAATTTTGATTATTCCAAGCCATTACGCCATCGGTGGGAACTGGTATTAGTTGGTTTAGCTTGGGCTAAAGAAAATGCCGAAGATGCCCGCCTATTCGAAGCACGGGTAAAAAGTGATCAAGCCGATCCTGAAAGCGATAAATTCTACTTTAAACACTATCAGATGTTTAAAGCTTATACCGATAATTTTGAAACTGATGTTAAATCAACAGCTTGGAAATTTGTTCTGGATACATCTTCGTTAAGTTCTAAATCCGCCAATTATGATACCTCGGATATTGATGAAAAGATTTCCAACCTATTTGCCTATTTCCATGATAAATTTGGAGCGGAAGCAGCTAAGAAAGGTGATGAGATACCAGTCTTTATTAAAGGAATGGTGGGTATACCAGCCTTTCATCAACAAGCAGTTAAACGGGATAAAGGTAATGTGATTAAATCCGAAACTGGTTGGGATGTTATGAAATGGAATAAATATGCTATTATATCCTGTTCCATGCAATCAATTAAAGAACCAGTAGGACGGATGAAATTTCCAATGTATACTATCTTTGATTCCGAAGTTAATAGACGGATGAATGTATTCTCCACCCGTTATGTTTATAACCAACCACAGGTACCAGCACCAGTTCTTATGATGATTAAGACGGGAAGGAAACCAGAACGATATGATCCTTTAACTCATACCAATGTGCGTGATACAGAAAATGGAGATATTAGTCTCACTGCTTATTCACTTGCAACTGTTAGTGATCAAGTTAAGATTGAAGATATTAAGATGTATGGGGCTGAATTATAATGCCAGGTTTAGGTTCTACGCCACCTTCTAATCAGAAGGAAGAAACAGCCAAGAAACCATTAGTGCGTAGTAAAACCGTTACGGTAAATTTCCGTCCGTTAAAGATCGAAGCTGGAGGACGAAAATACAGTTTTTTTGGTGAATCTAAATGTGGGAAAACAATTTCCGCTCTCACCATGGGATATATGTCCAAAGAATATATTCCAGAACTCCGTAAAGAAGGATTTAAATATATTCCCTATGCATTGGAGAACAATATCTTTCCTTCTATTGATCGGATCATCTTCGTAGATTCCGAAGGTACACTGGAAAATCAACTTGCTTGGCCTATGGAAAATCGGGTTGCAATGCCCCTCATTGGTAAATTAATTGATGAAAAACGATTCGAGTATGTTACTATCGATGCGGCTTCTAAACACGAAATTATAGAGGAAGGAAAAATAAAGGTTGATCCAGAATCGGTTGAAAAATTAGTTACCGCTGGAGATACCTATGTTGCTTCTATCGATAAAGCTATAGAACTATATAATGATAAACATACTCTATTAATAGTAGATAGCTGTACCCGCCTTAAATGGGTTCTGGATCAACTTGCTGATGTTATTTATCGGGTGAAAGTTGCTACAGGTGAAAGTAAAGGTGAACCATCAATGATGCCTATGGAGAAATACGGACCTCGAAATGCTGAATGGATGCGTTTAACGACTCTGATGAAACATTTCAAGGGTACGGTTGTTATGACCTTTATGATGACCGATGCACAGGATTGGGTAGTGAAGATGTCCGAGGAAAGCAAAAATGAAAAGATGAAGACCAAATTTCATGGTGTCTACGGTACCCGTAAAATTGAAACCATAGATAAGGGACATGAATACACCTTTGATGAAGAAATTATGTTCGATAAGAACGAAGATGATAAGCGATTCTGTATTATTAAGAATTATCGGGGACTCCAAGAACATCCTTTTAAAGAAGTCTTTCTTTCGGACAAAACCAAATTCTCTTTCCTCCGCTGCCTTGAGGATATGTTAACATTAGAAGTTGGAGAACTTCCACCAGAGGTTGTGAAAAATGAAAAGAAATGAGTATCTGGAGATTCTCACCAAGGAATCCCCTTTTTTTATACTCGATATCTGTACGCGGTATAATGTACCGTATACAAATCTGAGTAATTTTATTCGCGATCATAAGGAGTTGTTTGAAAAGACAACTGCTCATGAGGGCAAAAATGGTAGACCCCATCATATATATAAGGTGAAACAAAATGAAATTTACAGTACAGAAGGATCTATTCCTCTCGAAAACAAAGAAGTTCCTAAGTAAAGGAAAGATTAATCCGCTTGGGAAAGATTCCTATCAGATGCAAATCTGTAGGATTATTACAATGGATGACGAAATTATGTTTGCAGGAAAGAACGTAGGTTCTGTTCTCTTTTGTCAAACTGTAATGAAAGCAGAAATATTGGATGAAGGAGATATGATCATTCCAGATATTGTTGAGATATATGATACCGTTCAGGATCTAACCGGTGACAAGGTAACCTTTAATATTGATTCGGAAATCTTTATTTCCGATGGTAAATCGGAATACACTTTCGGTAAAGGAAAGGTTACTGCAAACGTAAATCCGTTAAATGATTGGATCGATTGTCATGTCTATAAAGATGGAACCATTGTCTGGACCGACAGCGGAAAATCGGAGAATACCTACAAGTATACCAAATGGTTTAGTATTGCGGACCCTTCGGAAATTACAGATATATCTAAGATCATTCAGAAACGTATTTCTTCCAATCAGATTAAAATGTCCACAAAGGATAATATATTAACCATATCCGCTGGTAATAAACAATCCAACAGGAACTTTAAAACATTAATCGATGTGAAGAGTTTTGCAAATATCGAAAAGGATGTAGCCAACATATTTCCCGTGCTATCCAATATTACCACCGAGACCGAATTTATGTTTTATGATTTACTTAGTGGAAAATCCCGACTTTGGATTAAAGAAGGCGACACTCAGTGGATGATCAAGTTCGGAGAACGCACCGAAAAAGAAGAGGTTGTTGCGGATGAGTCCGTTAGTGACCTCACCGCTTAAATATTTCGGTGGAAAATATCGGGCAGCCAGTACTTTAATACAATTTTTTCCACAGGTAGACAGTAAAACTGTTTATATAGAACCGTTCTGCGGTTCCTGTGTGGTTTTTTTTAATTATAATCCCGATATGGCTCTACTGAACGATATCAACGGAGATATAGCAAACTTCTGGTATGTACTTAGCGGTGTTGAACTGGAACTCTACCAGCGATTCCTACAGATATTTTCTGCAACAATCTATTCGGTAGAATATTGCGAATTACTTATAAAGAAATTTGAGGAGACAAAGGATAGAGCTATACAGGCTATCATAACTTACCTACAGAATCGGATGTCCTTTTCTGGTATTAAAGATACGGGAATCCTCTCAACACCGGCACGGAACTCCATGCATCTTCCTGAAGACATCGAATATTATCACCGTTTCTTCGCGGGAAGTAAAGATGTACGGATATGGAATGTCGATTTTCGGGAAGTCTTCCGTCGCGTGGATAAATTGAGTGACAAACATTTAAAGAGATTTTACTATTGTGATCCACCATATGTTAAACAGGGAAAAGGATATGAAAATTCGTTTACTGAACAGGACCACCGTGACCTTGCGGATCTGCTTCGAAAGACTACAGTTCCTTGGGTTTTATCTTATGACGAAAATCCGTTGGTTCGTGATTTATATAGTGGTTATCGGATCGAACAGGTTGAGTGGTTTTATTCGGCGGCTGGTCACAATGAAGTTCAAAAACATGAATTAATTATTACCAGTGAAAATGATGATATGAGGGAGATGTAAATGCACAGTCCATTACGTTATCCAGGTGGTAAGAGTAGATTAGCACCATTAATTGGTGAACTAATTATGAACGAAAGTATAAAGGAATTTCGGGAACCGATGGTTGGTGGAGGTAGTGTTTTTTTGTATATACATACACTGCTTCCAGATGTAAAATATATAATAGGAGATAAAGATCCAGATGTGGCCAACTTTTGGTTAACATTACGTGATAAATATACCGAACTTATACAATTTTTATTAACAAATAAAGATAAATTATCTAATGTAAAATCTATAAAAGATTATAAATGGAAGGACGATGAATTATCTTTAGCTGCAAAATTCTACGTATATAACCGTAGCAGTTTCTCTGGACTTACCTATATGGGTGGATTATCGGAAGACGCCGTGAAGGAACGGTTTACAAAAAAATCTATAAATGCTCTTCATGAAGTTTCCCGTGCTATTTCTAATGTTGAAATAGAATGTGCCGATTATTGTCGTTCATTACTTAGGGACGGTAAAGATGTAATATTATATCTCGACCCACCCTATTATAATAATTCGGAATCAAAACTCTATAAAACCCACAAAGATTTTGATCATAATACCTTGGCTATCGAACTTCGGATCTGTAAACATAAATGGATGCTCAGTTACGATAATGCAGAAAAGATAACCAATCTTTATAAACAATATAATATCATGCCCGTCAAAGTCCAGTACGGTATGGATAATGTCGGTGGTAAGAAAAGTAAACTTGGGCAGGAAATACTTATTATGAATTTTGAACCGGGTGATGATAATGGTCAATAAGATAGTTGCGGTTTGCAATTATGATTATTATGAGAATGAAGATGGACCGGTTCTCCGTATAATAGCTCGGGATAAGGATCAAAAACGGATTATTCTAAATATACAGGATAAGAAACTAACACCACATTTCTATATCAGAACGGAAGACATGCCCCTTTTCCTTCAAACAATGGAAGAAAGGGCATTAATAAGTCTTATTCTTCGTACGGAAAAGGGATTACCAACGGCTATGAATGAACCTACCGAATGTATTTTTACCAAATATCCGCGTTATGTGCGTAACATTCGTGATGCTATAGAGGGTATGTTATCTTTTAATGGAGATATAAAATGGGAGAAACTCTGTTTCCAGATTATGAAATGGAAGCAGTTCCTTTGTATAAAGGATTATGACCCGTGGAGTTTTGTTCCAATAGAGAATATCTCCAATACCGATGAGATTTTTGAAGTAAACTATAATATCTGTTACTTTGACATAGAAACGGATAACAGTCAAACTAAGAAAGTCCGTAAGAACAGTTATCTCTTTGCGGATAAGATTCCGATCATCAGTTATGTTATTTATAACAAACACCAGAAAACCTATACTTATTATGGTTGGAAACTTCGTTGGGAAGAGAAAGTTACGGAATCGGAACATAAAACGGCTCTTGGAGATAAGGCCTTAAACATGAATATGTTTTCCGAATATGATACCAGCTACAAATTGATTATTAAGCATTTTAATGATGAAAGGAAGATGCACCAAGCTTTTATCTCCGATTTTTCGAAGGCTCAGTTCGATGGTATTATGACCTTTAATGGACGTGGAGGCCAACGGATTGTAGGTGGAGAACGTAAATGGTATAATGGATATGATATGCCTTTATTTTATGCTCGCTGTATACATTTAAAGCTTGATAAAGAACTTCAAATGCTAAGTCCTGTACCGGCAATCTATAAAAGAGATTATTGTGTTTCGGAATCTATTAAAGTTTATTCAAGCAAGAATATTATAGGCGAAGAGGAGAAACATGAAATCTTTATTAAATGCGTGCCTCAATTCGATCTGTTTTATGATGATTCCGTTCTCTTCTATTCGAAGAATGAATATGAAATGAAACAGCACGGACTCAATAATTATATGACCCATTTTCTCGGAATCGGAAAGTTGCAACATCCGGGACTGATGGTCTGGGAACTGTTTGAAGAAAATGAAGAGAAAGAAATGCTGTACAATATTATTGATGTTGAAGGTATGGTGGCTTTAGATATCTATTTTCGCTATACTAACGATGTAGCAGGTCGCTCGCTTCTGTATGGTGGAAAGATGGAGGACGGAGTTTATGCAACCAAACTGCACGACCATATAAATCTCTGGTTTGCTCAAGGTATCTATGTTATGGAAAGCCGAGATAATGAACGGGAAGATGTCTGGGGCGGTATGATGGATCGGAAAGAAGGTGGTTTTAATATGGATGTTGATCCGCAGATTATCGGTTATCGAGAAAAAACCTGTGGGATAACCTTGGATTTTTCCAAACTCTATCCTACCTGTGGAATGACAGCTAATGCCGATCTCCGTACAAAGATTAATGTCAAGAATCTGGTCATGAAGAAAGATGGACTCTATATTGTTGATACCTCCGATAAATTTTATAAGTGGGGAGATTGCACCCACACACCGGCAGGATTTTTCCGAAAGGATATCAAATCTTTAAATACAATTATCTATAAAGAATTAATATTACAGCGTAAAAAGCTTCAGAAGCTTACAGCAGAATGGTCTATAAGAAAGTCAAAAACAGTCGGTACAGAAAATTTTAAGGAAGCGGAATCCATGTATAATGTTTATTATGGACAACAATTTTCGTATAAAGGTTTGATAAACGGGAAGTTCGGTTCCAGTGGTCGGGAGAATACGCGGGACTATGATAAGGTTATTTATAATACATTACCCGGTATGGGACAGGTATTAATAAAGATGGTCATAAAATACCTTGCCGATAAAGGATATAAGATAAAACTTTCCAGTACAGATTCCGTCTTCTTCATCGCTAAATCAATAGATCCAATGGAGGCTTGGAATGAAGCCCAGATTTTGATAAAGGATTTGAACGATAATATTATTCCGCCGTTTGTTAAGGAAGAATTTAACGCGGAAGAGAATTTCGTGAAGATCGATTGTGAGAATATTTGGGATGTGGCTATCTTCTTTAACAAACGGTATTATATGTTAAACGTAAAAGTGAAGGAAGAAAATGGAGAAGTAATCGTCCTTGAAAAACCTGAACCGATATATAAAGGATTAGAATATGTACGGCGTGACGCAGCAATGATTACATATCAGATACAGGGAGAACTTATGCGCAAGATCTTTGAACGAAGACCGGAGAAAGAGATTATCGATTATCTGAAGAAGGTTGACTTTGAATTCGAAACCTACAAATGGAGTTTAATTTGTAGTCATGCTGGTATCTCGGATGATATCGATAAACATGAAAGTCAGAAGTACACGGCTTGTCGGAATGGTAATCGAGTCTTAGGACGGGATTATAATGCCGGTGCTTCTCCTTTGCTCGGTGTATTTATAAAACATCCGATCTGGGTGGAAAACGAATATCTTCAACCTGGTGTATTACCGATGGCGTTTGAAGAAGAGGATGAATTTCCGTTAAAGAAAATGGGATTTGATCTGGATTATAATCACCTGAAGGAAGTAAATTTGAAGGGTAAGGTGCAACCTTTGCTTAATATTCTTTTTGAACGAAAGTATGATGATGTAGTATATGAAGAAGACGATATGAGGGAGATGTGAAAATGCATTACAATAAAATCTATTGCGGAAATGCCAGTGATATTTTATCTGAAAAGATACCAGAGAAATCGGTATCTATGATAGTAACCTCACCGCCGTATTGGAATCAACGAAACTATGGTTCCGAAAACGTAATGTGGGATGGTAATCCAAAATGCGCTCATGTAAAGGAATACTATCGTATGGTGGGAAATAAAGGTGGACAAAATAGTCCAAAGCAGGGTATTAAAGGAGTTATTAATTTTCAGGAAACTGAAGATTCAGAAGTATTAGTATGTAAATGTGGAGCTATCTGGTGTCAACTTGGACAAGAACCAACGCCAGAACTTTATATATCCCATCTTTGTGATATCTTTGATAAATCCAAAAATATACTTGCCGATTGGGGAAGTCTCTGGGTGAACATCGGAGACAAACGTGCCGGTTCTGGTGGAGCTGGTAATCAATATGAACGGCTTAAGAAAGAAGGTATGCTTAAGTATGGTGCTATAAAAACATCTAATATACGAAATACATCGTTAGTAGGTATACCTGCAAGATTCTCCATAGAGATGATTAATAGAGGTTGGTGTTTAAAGAATACAATCATCTGGGAAAAACCGGATGCTATGCCAACCAGTGTAGATACCCGATTCTCGGATAACTATGAATATATCTTCTTCTTTGTGAAGGATGAAACACAGGCTTATTTTAAACAGCAAGTTGAGCCCTGCTCCTATCAACAGGAACTGAAAGCGGTACGAAAGTTTGGTGGAGATAAATATGCTGGATTGGTGGAGAATGAAACCTACAGTGGTAATGAATATGTGCCAACTTCAAAGGATGGACAGTATGTACGGAATAAACGGTCGGTATGGCGTTTTTGTACTTCGAAGCTGAAGGAAAGACATTTCGCTCCATACCCAGAAGAATTGGTACAACAAACATTAGACCCATGCTGTCCTGACAGAGTTTGTAGAATATGCGGACAGCCAGTACGGTATAAAAGGAAACATGATGTGGTGTATACCAGAGATCCACAGAATACAAAATATGATGAGGATTCGGAAATTGCCTGTGACCCACGACATGCCGTAGCAATAGATTATGGTGAAGAAGAAATTCCATGCGGTTGCCAACATCCACAATATGAACCAGGTTTGATATTAGATCCTTTCTTTGGTTCTGGAACTACCGGACTGGTGGCTCTGAAGAATAACAGAAGGTTTATTGGGATTGATATTAAACAGGAATATATTGATTTAGCCGATAAAAGATTAAGGACGGTGTTTCCGTATTATGATGAGGACGAAGATGACATCAGAGAAGTATAATATAAAGTCCATTGACTTTTATCAAACAGGTGATTGTAATGTGTTTACCGATAATATATATTTTTGTGGCTGTGATCTTAGATGTGGTTATTGCTATAATAAAGAACTATGGACTGAGAATGGAACGGATTATACCCTCAAAGAACTCTTTATTGAATTGGACAAATCGGACAATACCTTTATGGCCTTTATGGGCGGGGAACCATTACGATGGAACCTAAAACCTATAATAGAAACTCTTCATAAAAAAGGAAAAAGGGTTGTTCTTTTTACGGCTCATCCCAATCCTTGGTTTCAAGTAACAGCAGATTTCTATCATATAGATATAAAGTTATTTTCGGATTATATCTATACCGTTCCCTTACCTCATATTGCCGTAACCTACGGATTAGTTTCTACAGGAAAGTATATGGAAGAAATACCAGAAAAGTTCAAGGATTTAAAGCATTATGATATATACATTAAATATGGTAAGACCCTGTTTGATGAACCAAAGATATTGAAAGATTTCGGAGCAAACAATATACATCTTAACGAAAAGATTAAATTAATATAGTTTCCCTTTTTATATTTTTTTATGACTGAAGAAATTACTACAAATTATCTATATCTCGATTTTCCCTTTATATCGAAGAGCGGTATGCTTGCTTATATAAAATGCAGATATTATTTCTATCTTCTACATATTCAGAAAGAAGATATTCAACCTACAAGAATTATGACAGAAGGTACCAATCTACATTATGTTTATTTTAAATTCTTTGAATTAATAAACTATGATACCCTTTGGGATATGGATTATCTTACCAATCATGATACACAATATAGTTTGGTGTATAACTATTTCTATAGTATTCTTAATGAATTTATAGGAATAGAAAACATGATAGGTAATATTAGATTTAATGCCCGTTCATTCTGTAGATTTGAAGAAAACCATTGGTTTGAAATTCGAATTAAATATCCCAACAGACGCGATACGGAAAGATACTTCAAACCTGGAATAAGAGAACGAGAGAAATTTGATTTTAATAGAGAACATATGATGTTCGGAACAATAGATCGGGTTTCCTTTGAAGAAGGAAAAACAATTATAATAGATTATAAAACCGGTAGAGTTCCTAAAGGTATTTTAGAGGAAAACAGAAAAGATAATTATAGCCATAAGATCGATTCCAATAGAACCAGAGAAGGAAATTTTTATGTAATTCTGTATCTCCTTCACACAGGATTTAAATTGAAACGGGATGAAGAAGGTATTTGGAGCTTCTATCGTAACGATGTAAAGATCAATTGTTTGGAAACTGTGGATTTTATGTTCTTATATACAAACGGAGGTAACTCTTCTTATCCGCAGTATTTTGCCGCGAGGAAAAAACCAACGGTAAAATCGGTAAATAGTATTATGAATCTCTTGGATGAGATAAGAAATAATAAAGATTGGTCCAGAAGTGCCAATCTATATGTTTGTAAAGATTGTACTTTATATATGAAACATTGTAAGGATTATTGTAAAGATGTGATGCATTTTGAAATATCTGGAAACATACGCAGTGGCGAGGAATCCGAAGATGAAAGTTCATTCGAATCTTCAGGAAGCTCTGATGGAACTAAACCGGTGGAGCAAGTTAACTGATGTTTCAATTTCAGTTTGGTGGTATAGTGAAATAGAGAAAAAGGAAGATGAATTTGGACATTTCATCAGAATGGGCGTTAAGTATAGTTCTGCCATCATTGACAAACTTTTTTTCGATATTGACTGTCTTGATAAAGATGGTACTTATTTGGATAAGAACTACAAGGGTGCTATGCAACTTTGGAGATGGTCGGTACGGAATAACTACCGCCGAGAAATAGTTTTTACATCGGGAGGTTATCAAATAACTATAAGCTGTAAGATAAATACAGAGTCATTTTCTGATACTGTAAAATATGTTGCTAAAATTACAGGTGCAACAATAGATCCTGTTATCTCCACGAGAATGATGCGTAGACTTCCCGGTTCCTATAATTTTGGACGTGATGGAAAATCCGAACGACATTCTTTCTGTATTTCTTTGAAACAGGAAGAAGTAGAATTGCCCTTTTCCGAACATATCAATCTTTCCTTAAAACAGAGGATCGATAGAAATATTTATGGTAATGGTTATTTTGTACCACCAAAATTTGAGTTGAAAACCAAGGAAAGAGAATTAGACAAACGAAGTGATTTTACAATAGATAGTGATGCCGATACCGTATTGGAAAGATACGGTTATACTTATGAGGATATATGTCCGAATATTAGAAATATAATAGAACAACCAAAGGTTAGACATATGGAAAGATTTATGATAATTAAATATTTAAAGGACGTTGTCGGTATAAAGTATGGAGATCTATTAGTATTGCTACCTAAAATTCTCACCGCTTCTCATGGCAGTGGTAATGGTAATGATGGAAATCATAGCATAACTGAAGGACAACCTAAATCCGTTTATTCTAATAATTACCATTTTTCTCCAAATACTATGATACAAGATGGATACTGTAAATCAGATTGTAAAGAATGTATAGAATTTTTTAAGACAGTGAAAAAGTATGAATGACTTATACGAATATAACTGTATTGTTTGTGGAAGAACATTTAAAACCAGAAAAAAGGATATGCCGGTATGTACCGATCATTTTGCGTATTGGCTCGAATTAAAAAGGAGAAAGAAACGTCATGATAATAGTGGACGACAGAGAGACCGAGATTATCGGTTTTATGATAGCTAATGGAGTTCCTCATACCATAAAACGATTGGATGAGGGAGATTTTACAAACGAAACCGAGGATTTTCTCCTCGAACGAAAAGCAGGCATGGATTATGCAAATTCTATCATTAACGGACATCTACAAGTTCAGCTCGCAAGAATGCGGGAACTACATCCAAGTACCCCTCTCTTTTTACTATTTGAGGGAGACTTCGATTCGGTATGTGACGGACAGAATAATAGAGGACTTAAGATGTTACTCAGGACCTTTCCGTACAAATTAACCCATGTATGGGGAGTACATTTCATAAACACATGGGATATGGCTGGAACAGTAGATGAATTACAACTATTGGATCATTACGCGAAGGGAATACGCGATGTTCCCATTGCCTTTGAATCCGTTTATATGTCCAAGAACTTTGATGAACGGATACGGAATCTGATGACGGTACCACAATTAGGACAGAAACGAGCAGAAATGCTCCTTGATAATTTTTGTTCCATTGATATGATTATACATAATCTGGATAAAATAGCCGAACTAGATGGTATAGGAAAAAAGTTGGTATCGAATATTGCAGAAATGTATACATCTATAGATCCTGTTATAAAGAAGCGAAATCAGGAAAAACCGATTAATCGACAGGATGATCAGGCTCGCAAGAAGCATTATGCAATGATGTCAAAGAGGGCGAAAGGCAAGTGAACGAATTTGGAACTCAAAGAAATTTACGAGGTAATATCAAACGCTATTGGGAATTTTCTCAAATCCCGTCAATGGCATATGGTGTTACGTACATTCACGGGTAGTGGAAAAACCACCTTGGCCTTGGAAACTGCCGATTTAAATGGAATTAGATTTATCTACGCCGCTCCAAGTCATGATATTATTACCGAAAACATAGAAGATTCCACCCGCCATAAATTTACTTTTTTACATCTTAAAGGACGGGAAAAATGCTGTCTTCATCCCGAAATTCAGAAGATGGCGGCAGCTGGTATAGACATTGCTTTCTTCTGTAAGGAGTGTGGATATCGGGCTGAGATATGTGAGTATGAACGAAATATGAGAGAAATTTACCAACATCAACCTAATATCGCCCTTACTCATGCTCATATCACCAGTTGGTTACCTCAATTTTTAAACACGGATATTGGAGATAATAAAATGAGAGATCTCTATGATGTGCTTATTATTGATGAGAATCCCATCAAATGTTTTCTCAATGAAATGCAGATAACGGTAGCCGAACTTTCCTACCTTCGGGATTGCTGCAATCAAATACATTTTAATGTTGATATTATAAATGTCTTAAATCTTATGTTGGCTTCACCAATAGATTATACCGAGTTAAGACATTCCAGTTTTCCGAATAATAAGAGAATAAAACTCTTACAGGTATTCTCTAAACGACTGGGAGAATTATATCGTACCAGACAGATAACGGAAGTACCGAAAAATGCTTTACCGTTTATATTTGAAATTATGGACAATAGAAGTCAGATGGAAAATATGTTTTACTATCGCGATGGAAAAATTAACCTCGCCTATTTTAAACCCAATGCGTTAAATCTCGGTATTAAAATTCTGGCTCTCGATGGTACGGCTTCTATTCCGGTCTGGCAACAGATGCTCAATGGAGACCCGAATATTCTATCCATAGATTATCAATATAAAAATGTCTACCAACTGAATGGAGCCCGCTATCCGATTATGTCATGGAAACGCGGTATTAAAGTAGCTGGACGATTGTGCGCTTTAATTGATCGAATATCTGCCAAGAAGAAACGGCATGTTTTGGTGGTAGCCACAAAAGATGTTATTAAAAAGATTTCTAAGATAAGCAAGGCTAAGAATAAGGAGTATGCAGTTTACTATAATCTCCGATCCAAGAATTCCTACTGGAAGAAATGCGATACAATAATCCTTGCTTTAGAACCGAATCCTCCCCAAGAAAAAATCATTTCCTGTGTTGCTCTCTCGCAATGGCCAGAAACGGTATGGAGACTGATATTCCGTGAAGAAGAGATGCGACAGGCTATAGGGAGAATCCGACAGAATTTAAAGGAAACTCCAGACGGAGAACCAAGACAGGAAACCGAAGTCTATATTTTTCCTTCTACAGGTGTAATACGAGGAAAGCGATATAGTGATTTATTGCCAGAAGCACGGGTAATTTCGGTGGAGAATCTTTCCGATATGCTCGATAATGATGGATTCTATGACGAGGATAATGAAATGGAAATGCTTATTCTTCGAGAATGTCCTACCAATATGAAAGAGATACAGGAAAAATATAACCTCAATCATTATAAGGTACAGCGGTACTTTCTATATTTAGAACGAGAAGAATTTATAGTGAAAAATCATGGGACATATCAAATCACGGACAGAGGAATTAAAAGATTACCTCTCAGGGATCAGGCAGCCAAAGATAAACTTAATGGGGCATATGCGGAATAGCAGCAAAGCTATAGCTGCGAGATTAGCAGATTATTTCGATAGAGCAATTGAGAGTAATCATGTAAGACCTAATTTGGTGGGCGAGTATAGCTTTGGTATGCTTAAAACCAGTCTTTATATTCTATTAGAAATGAATAGAATAACAGAAGGTATAAGACGGAATCTTCTTAAGTGTGGATATAAACTTAGGATATCTGGAAATGAAGTGGAAGTTACAAAGTATAGATAACCTTATAAACTCTTACATATTTATTACGTCTAATGACGCGAATTTTTACAGCTAATGTTCCACTTGAAAGTAATTTATCTTATGCGCAAACAATGCGTAGGGTAATACAACGAATACCACAGTATGAATGGATTTATGGTACTTATGGATATAACGGTCCTATAACAAAAATAAACAATTATGTTATAGCACCATTCAATCTTGGACCTAATGGATTGCCCGAATCTTTTGATCAGATACTTCAAAGAACCAGACCGGATATGATTTTTATACATGAAGATGTACAACGCTGTGAATGGTTTAAAGTACCGAGAAATATTCCGCTTGTCTATTGGCTACCGTGGGATAATGAAGATACCCGTTTTTTACGGGCTATAGATAATATTAAATCGGCGGATATTGTTATATCTGTGGCAAAATATGCGCAGAAGTTTTTGGAAGATAATAAAATTTCAAATATACAGATATATAATCCTGTTGATACGGATGTCTATAAACCCGATCAAAAGGCGGGAGATGATTTTAAGGAACGAATTGGTATTCCAAAAGATCATAAAATTATAACATGGGTAGGAAGACCTGGTTGGCGCAAACGATTTTTTCATCTGGTTGATATTATAGAAGGAGTACGGAAGAAAATGGAGAATGTACATTTACTTTTATTTACCGATGTGAAAGATCCAACACTGGGATTTCTTCCACAAGAACTTTTTTATGGACGCGGATTATTAAAAAATAAAGCAATTATTTGGCCAGAAGATTTGCACTATGATGTGGGTCTACCGGAGAATATTTTAAATGCGGTATATAATGCTACGGATGTTTATATAGCACCTCATGGAGGTGAAGGAATGGGATTACCGATTGTTGAAGCTATGTCGGCGTGTAAACCATTCGTTGCAACAGATTATACAACCACACAGGAATTTGCCAATTATCCAGAAAGAGGAAAAGATATGATAGGAACTAGAGGTATTGGTGTACGTCCGGGCATGTTTTTTGAGGATAAGGGTGTATATCGACCCTATGTTGATATACAGGAATTTATTAATCAAACCGTTATGCTTTTAAATAATCCCGAATTATGTGTTAGTATGGGTAAAGAAGGTAGACTTTTTGCCGCTAAAGAATGTGATTGTAATGTTATAGCTGCAAAACTACGTAAAGTTTTTGATGATACATGTATAATAAATACGATAGGTGTAAAATGATATGAAGGCCTTTATTAAGGGACATGAGGGTACAGGTAGTTTTGTTATTAATAATGGAGATAGAGAAGTTTACCATTTCGGTAATATTTCTTCCAACCAAAGTGAGTGGATGTCTCTAATAAAGATATTTGAATATATATCAGGTAATTTGCAGGAAGAAGATGATATATTTGAAGTAGGAATGGATTCTATGGTTCTCTTCAGACAACTTATGGGATATTATAGAATTAAGAGTAAAAATTTAAAACCGTTATATTTTATGTGGAATCGGTTAAAAAATGAAATGTACGATAAGAAATTCTCCTATTTTTTTATCTCGGGGTTTTGTAACCCAGCGAGGTGTTATTTAGAAAATGCATGAAAAAAATTTACCAGAATGTCCAGCTTGCGGTTGTAGTAAATTAATTGTTGCTGGTACAAATCTACAAGAATGCACAAATTGCCAAGTTATTATTGAAGCTACCTCTTGGTCCTTTAATAGTGTAACAGGCGAATATATAGGAAAATGGAAATGCCATTTGGAGGATAAAAAATAATGTCTTTAAAAATAACTTGTCCTTTTTGTGAACATGTAGATATGAAAAAGATATTGCGATGTTCCAAATGCGGAAAAGGTTTTCAACCAATTTCTGAGGATATACTAAACCTTGACTATACCAACAGTACCTTAACTAATGTGTTTAAAATTATTGATAAGGTGGAACACAAATGAAGAAAGTAATCTTCAAGGGTTTTTTTGACGGAGATACAGGATATATTGTTGCCTCAAAAAAGTATCCCTTGGCTATCAAAGAAGCTGGAATCGAGTGTGAAATTGAACCACTCCGACCGTTGGAAGAAAAGAATCCGCTGAAGGATATGGTAGTTAAAGATAAGAGTAATTCTCTTACTATATTACACCAAGTTCCCGATACGTCGGATAATGAGGAAGCCTACTTCACCGTTACCGAGGTAGACATTCCTCAGACAAGGTGGTGGATACCCTTTAGTAGAGCTAAACTTATTCTTACACAAAGTACTTTCTGTAAGAAGGCATTTGCTCGAATACCGGGCGTTGATGGAAATAAGATCCATGTTGTAAATTTTATTTTGGATGATATCTATAAACCGGAAGGAGAAATTAAACGATTATACCATCCCATTGATGGAGATTTCCTTCGTCCGCCGCCATTCATTATTGGTTCTGCTTTCGATTGGGTTATCCGAAAGAAACCAGAAATTATGTGGAAAGCCTTTATTGAGGAATTTCCGTTGAAAGAATATCCAATGTTATTGTTTGTCAACAGAATGACGATTATTCCGCAGCACACCAAATGGAAATACGAATTTAATCAATATACCGAAAAAGATCCGCGTATTACCTTTATCACACAGAAAATAGATGATATGCCATCTTTTTACCGGTCTCTGGATTGCTACTGTTCACCTACAGCCGGTGAAGGTTGGGGTGCTACACTTTGTGAGGCTATGGCTTGTGGTATTCCCACAATAGGATCACGCTACAGCGGAAATCTCGATTTTATGAATGATACCAACAGTTATCTAACCGATGTTGGAGACTGGGAATATATTGGTAATGAAGCCTACAAACGCAATAGTTATCAATATGATTATCAGCGTTGGAAAGTACCAAAGATAGCCGGTATCCGTAAAGCGATGCGTGAAATCTATGAACTAAAAATGAGCGGCAAACCAAATCAACGTGCTTTAGAAGGAAAGAAAGTGGCGGAGAAATATACAATAAAGAATGCCGCCGCACAGTTCAAAGCCGCATTAGAGGATTATTTATGAAATGGACCATCTTAATGCCTGTTCTTAATGAGGTCGATATCATAGAAAGTAAATTGGAATATCTGAAATCGATAGGAAGAACCGTGGTTGTTGAAGGTAGTATTCCACAAACCTATGATGTAGGACCGAATGGATTATCAACCGATGGTACCACCGAGATTCTGAAATCCTATTCCGATAAAATTAATTATATAGCTGGAGGAAAATACAAGGATAGAAAGGATCTTCAGAATGCCGCTCTTTTCTATATTCACAAGAATTTTCCAGAAACAGAAATTCTCTGGACTGTCGGTACGGATGAATTTATTTCTATGGATGCTAAGAGCATAATAGATAAATATTTTGAAACCGCAAAGGGTTGGCTCCTTTATTGGGACTTACTTAATCTTGCAGATCCGACCAGAGGGTTTAAGGATAACGCACCAATAAGCCGTCCTTTTCCCTTCTCACCTGGAAAAATAATTACGGCAGGTATATTTCACGAACGATTCTATCGATATCGGAATGATTTGAATTATCTAAATGCACATTGTATGGGAGATTCTTTCGGACGTCCTTTGTATATGCACCCTGACTATTATTTTCATAGACATTTATTTATACCAGATACAAAGGATAAAATCTTCCATTACAAATATATCGATGGACTTAGGAAGCTTTTAAAAGCAGAAATGAGTTATTTGGTGGAAGATGAACGGATGATTCCAAATTCAGAGGAAAACTTTGATCGGGCTAAAGAAACACTAAAAAAGAAATTCGAGAAAGATGAAGTTTCTATTAAAAAGGAATGGCATCCGATTGAGGTTCAAAAGTCGAAATGGTTCAAGTATGAACCGATTACTTACAACTGGAATATCAGTTTAGATCAGGTGTTATTATAAATGACGAAACGTCCCGAAACAAAGGAAGAATTTATATCCAAGTATAAGGAACTGAAGGAAGACAAAAAAGAAGTAGCAAAATTTTATGATGTCAACCTTACTACCATATACAATTGGATACAAATTTATCAGATTGGTGTAGAAGCAAGCTTTAGTTCACCAAAAGAAATATCTGTGGAAGACTATTTAGATATTCATCGAAAAAGTATTATTAAGCCGAGAGAACGGGAAGCAACCGTTTCAATACCTAATACCGTTCTTATAGTCTGTATGTCCGACATGCATCTTGGAAGTGCATTTTTAAACGACAAAATGCTTGAAGATGATATCAGAGATATTCCGAATATCGATGGTGTCTATGCGGTATTTGCGGGTGATATCATAGATATGACGGGAACAGGACCACGGGATCTTTCCTTTGAACAAATCTTTTCTAATCCGAAATACGGAAAGGATTGGGCTAAGAAAGTAATGGAAAGAATATCCCATAAAATGTTGGCTATTGTTTCAGGCTGTCATGACAATTGGGAATATAGCGAGACCGGTGAATATTTTGGAGACGAGTTGGCAAAACAAACCGTAACCAATATATTTGTTCCAGATGCCATTCTCCTTACCTTGAAAATAGGAAAGCAGAAATATCCCGTTTATATCCGCCATAAACTTACCAATGGTTCCAATGTGAATATGTCACATGCTATGTTTCGTATGGTAAGAGAACTAATTGATTTTGATGTAGGAGTGGAAGCACATAGACATACTCCAGCTATCACGGTACAAAATATAAGAGATAAAACCATTACGGTTGTAAATTGTGGTTCCTATAAGAAGTTAGATACTTATGGACATAAGAAAGCTTATGTACAGCAACAACAGAGTATTCCTGGTTTTATTCTCGATGGTAATAGCCATAATGTTATTCCGTTTTTTAATTGGCGTGACGGAGTTAAACTGCTTGAGGCCATGCGCAATGACCATTCATGCGGATGAAACAGTAATAACTAATATGGGAAAAATACCATTACGTGCTATTACTAAGACTATGGAACTTGATACACCTTCTGGTATGCAACGTGTAAGAGGATATCTCTTTACACATTATACCGGAATTTTTTGTCGTTTTTTTATAGAGAAACTTAAATTTGTCACCAGCGCAGATCATCTGGTGTTTAAAGATAATAACCAAAAAGTCGAGGCCAGAAGTATTAAGATAGGTGATAAAATAAAGTTCAAAAAAGGATTTCTGGCGGTAGATAATCTTATCCTTATAAAAGGATTTGCTAATATGGTTAGGTTGGTTAGTTATGATGTGGATGGTTATTATTATCTTGCCAACGGCTTGTTAGTAACAAATTAAAAGGTTTTTTATAATATCATTTCCTTATTATTTTATGAGTGAAGAAGAGGAAGATGATGAACTTAGTGAAGTAACTTCTTTCATTGAGAAATGTAGCGATGTGACACTTATCTTAAATAAGATTAGTCCGTTAGTCGAAGGAATCAAATCCAAGAAGACCAGATTGGTTATTGATGTTATGATTCAAAGCATAATGAAGATTGCGAACGATTTTCGAAGTCTTCTTAAATACATGAATATAATGAAGGAATTAAATCTTGACACTGCCGATATGCCTACCTTCGAAAGCCTTGACAATGACAGCCTTTATGCATAATCCTTTAAAGACTAAGCCCTTTCGAACTTCTTAGGGAAAGTTTTTATATCAGTTTTTCTTATCTAACCTTACATCATTCTGGAGGCGAAATTTATGCTAACTTTTAAAGAAGAGATGGAAAGATCATGTACCGTGAATGCTCAACAAATCCTCGGTTTAAATAGAATGAATCCATTAGATAACGCAGAAAATTATTTTAAAAATCAGACGGTCGGTCTAACTAGTATTGATCCGAACGCGAATGTAGGACAAATTAGTCCAAACAGTTTTATGGCAGAAATGGCTAAACCCTTTTTGAAATTGTACTTCTATAAACGACTCTACGAAGCCGGGCAAAAAATTTATGGAGAATGGTTTTCTCTTAAACATATATTTAACGGTGATGTCTATTTACATGACGCTACTAAAATACAGCCCTATTGTGTAGGAGTATCCGCTTTGGATATCCTCACCGAAGGACGTCCGTATTCTATTCCTATAGCGAAACCGGCAAAACGACTGGAATCCTATATGGGACAATTAACGGAATATATGATGGATTGTAGTCAGGAGTGGGCCGGTGCTGTTGCTGTGACGGATCTGGTACCATGTATGGCCTGGTTTGTAGAAAAAGGGAAGGGAAGATTGGGTCTTGAAATTATTCCATATATCGATAAGGAAATCGAAAATGTGTTTCAAAGCTTTGTACATGTTCTGAACAATAAATTTCGGGTGGGCGGTGATTCACCGTTTACTAATATTAGTGTGAATAGTAAGGATGTGTATGATGATATCTTTAATCATTACACCTTTCCCGATGGAAAAACAGTACAGGATATGTGGAAAACGATAGATAAAATTCAACGGATTATTGTAAACTTCATGGAAAAAGGACAATCAAACGGTCTCCCGTATCGTTTTCCGATACTGACCGCAAACTTTAAATCAAATGGAAGAGAACAGAACACGGAATGGTTCAAATGGATCGCAGAAAAAAATGCCAAAGGTTTTATGAATGTAAACTTCGCGGAGAGATTCGCGATGTGTTGCCGCCTAAACTTGGAATTCGACTTCAAACAAAACTCCTTCGGAGGCGGAGGTGTAAAGCTCGGTTCAATGCGTGTTGCGAATGTAAATCTACCAAGAATGGCATACCTTGTTTCAAAGGAAAAACCGGCTGATATTGAACTAGCTTTTTATAGTAATATCTCGAACACCATAGATCATGCTATAGAATATCTGGTATCCTATTCTCAGGTGTTTAATGAACTGGTAAAGATCGGATATCTTAAATTCTTTCGGGAACCGTCTGCGTGGTTTACCACGTCGATGTTTTTTGCTACTGTAGGATTTTGTGGGATCTATGATGCCGCAGAAATGATTGCTAAAAAAACAGGTTCCGATGTGTTCCAAATTGAAGAAAAAGTTATTGATATCTTTCTGGCAAAAACCAGAGAGAAGAGTAACGGAATCAAATTCAATGTGGAAGAAGTACCCTCGGAATCAGCTGCAGGTACAATGGCAAAATTCAATCGGGATTTCGGAGAAAAGAAAATCTATTATAGTAACCAGTTTGTTCCGTTAAATCTGGATATACCGTTAAACAAACGGATAGAGATAGAAGCTCGATTACAATCCAGACTCACGGGTGGGGGCATGACCTTCCTGAATTTCGATGCACCGCTCAGTCCCGAACAATCACTTTCTCTTCACAAGAAACTAATGGACATGAGATTTCATGGACAGTTTTGTATTAATTATGGTTTCACCCAATGTTTAGATTGTGAAAAAGTGCAGTACGGAATCCATGATAAATGTGAATGTGAAAGTAAAAATGTGTTAAACATAAGTCGAGTGGTTGGCTATTATGCAGTAGCACAACATGCCGCAAAAAGTAAATACAGCGAGATTATGGAACGGCGGGTCTATAGTAGCATTTAAAGGCAAGGATTCTTTTTTTCTATATATGCAAAAACCGTATTATTTATTTTTATTGCTGCTCTTTCCCCTTGGATTTCTCACCGCTTTTTACGGATTTCCTCAGGTGATTGAGCGTCCAGCCGGATTAGGTGTTTCGATTACATCCTTCGAGGATGGTGCAATTGTGCATTCAAAGGTGGTTATTGACGCCTCTTTTGATGGTGATGTGCAAAGTATTGCTGTCAAAATTAATGGAAAGGAATATGCAAATTATGTTCCTTATATATGGAATAATATTCTCGAACCTGCTGGAGAATACCTAATATCGGTAGAAGCAACTGATATAACCGATTCAGTTTCATCTGCTGAAAAGACCGTGATCATTCCAGAATATGAAGTTTATACACCAGAGAACTTTACCTGTACCGAAGATATTGTGATTCATAAAGGCCAAACTGTTATTTGGAGAGATGGAATCTTTAATTGTTCTATTCCTTTTGTAGATAACGGTATTAATATAAATTACTATAAAAGTCTATTTATTAATATATACGGTTATCTATGGTTATTAAATGTAACATTAAAATCTCCAGATATGATATCTTTAGAACAAGATGGATACTTTAAAGTCGAAAATACTACTTTTGATTATCCAAGTGGACAATCTCAAATATGGATGACAGGAAAAAGTACCTTTGAATCTATAAACAGTATTTATAAAAGTGTTGTCGTACTTAGTGTTAATTGTAATATTATAATTGATGAAAATTCGGAAGGAACTGTATCCTATGCTTTTTAATTTTTTTAAAAAAAATTATGATAATTGTGTATAATAAATCTGATATGCACAAGCTGAATCACATATTCTAACATCTACACGTAATCTACAGCCGTTGGCAATTATAAATGTAGCAGAATTTTTATTCGACCAGAATACTGCACTATAATATGCACCAATTCCTCCAACTAAATATTCTCCATAAGTACTTCCACTTACATATAAATCTACAGCTATTGCATGTAATGTTGTATTAGAATATACATATACTGTATATGCTCTTGGATATCCTGAATCATTTGTAAAATTTTGATCTGTAGTATATTCATTGATATATTGCATATGTCCACATTTCGGAACCCGTGTATCAGAAAGACGGGAATCTGAACAGGTAAATGTAGTTCCGATCTGTAAATTGGTAAAATAGGCATTATTTCCAGTGATATAATTCACACCTGTGACATATCCTATAAGTCCTGTGTTAAATAGTCCAGTTGCAGAGGTAATTTTATTGATAATATAGGCATTATTACCTGTGAGAAAGTTTACGCCAGTAAGATATCCAACACTTCCTGAAATAAAAGTTCCTGTGGTTGCTGCTAAATTATATATAAAATGACCGTAGTTTCCTGTGAGAAAGTTTACGCCTGTTACATAACCTATTGCTCCTGTATACATAACACCTGTATTAAATACACCAGTTAAAGCTGCTACAGAATATAAATTTGTAATATTTTTATAGGAACCATAGATATCACCATTTAAGATAGGAGCCTGAAAATTGGAGAAATAAGCATATTGTCCCGTGATATTCACACCAGATAATAGAGTTGCTTTTGCTGTTATACCGCTCATCATATTCATTTCGGTAATACTTTTACCGTTCGCTGCAACGTTATTAGAAAGAGTACCTAGACTTGAATTGGTAAAAACAGCATTTATTCCGGTGATAGCAGTAAAATTAACATCGAGTCCTGTAAGTTGATTAAAGTATCCTTTTGATGTGATATTTATATAGTTACCGGTATAATCGTTGGTATCTATTTTAGCCAGTCCCGTGAGGATGGCATTATTTCCGTTTACTATTTTTCCAACAGTAAAACGTTCCACATCCAATTCTTCGATATTACCGCTGGTAAACATTGCACGAACACCGGTTATTTCTTGTATATATCCCGTATAGGATAACATTCTGGTACCTGTTAATTCCGTAAAGGTTCCGGTGGTGCTAAGAAATCTGGTACCACTTAATTCTATTACTATACCTGTGGTATAGTTCATAGTCGTTCCCGTAACATCGGCAAGAATAATAGGAGAAACAAATCGCTGTCGTTCGGTATTTATTTCAAGATATTGACCACCGGAAAGTTCCCGACTATTCTGTAGAATTTTAAAGGTTTCGCCATCCCGATAACCAAGTAGCATTCCTTCCCAGCCTGTTGTAGCCCAACCGGTTAATACACCACCAGTTGTGAGATAACAGAAATGAGTATTAATAAGTTCAAATTCACCGGCTTCAAGAACATTGAATCCTCCTGCTCTGAAATAGTAACAAGCAGTATTATGCATGTTTATATCAACGTGCCAAGTAATTGTAGGAGCCTTTACTATCGAAAATCTATTTCCATCATTGTCCCGAACCATATTTTGAACTGCTTGTTGCAAACCAGGGTAGCCATCGGCTTCATTTCCCGATTCAAACAACTTCGGCATTATTTTTCGCCCGTATGATGGATACTGGTGAAAATTTCGGTAGTAGTCATTACTGTCCATGTTTATCCCTCAAAATCACTGAATATATATTTTATTTTTAGTGTATCTCCTTCTATTTTTGCAATTGGTTTTGCTACGTAATTTGATCCTTCTGTTGAAAATGTAACACCACGAACGATCATGGATCGTGCTCTATCTGCTTCTGTTGCTGTAGTAGATGTTGGATCATTACCAAGATCCGTACCACTGTACGTAAATATACCTATCTCGGTAATATAAACAGGTTCTCCAGAAAGATGTGTGACACGAGTATCATCTATATCAGCCCATAAATAAACTCCATTTCCAGCACGAATACAGGTACATTGGGCTCTGGTGTCGCCTCCTATATATTCATCGGATAATTTCCAATCATTGTCAGCGACACCCTGCCAAGGACCAGTAACTGGCTTTGTTGTTACTCCAGTTGGGCCTGCTATATCGCTATTAGTTCTGGTACCGTAACCGACACCAATAAATCGAGGTCCATTCCATTTTCCCTGTCCTTCAGTTCCTGAAAGCCAACATACACTATTAAAGGCAAAGTCCAGCATAAATTGTTTGCCCGAATTTACAAAGTGATTTGGAAACTCAGAGATGAGTTCCAATTCACCGTTTTCCTTTTGTTTATAGACTTCAAATCTTCCCATTTAACTCACTATCCATGTCCCCGATGTCGTAAAGGGACTGTCGTGTAACATAATACTTTCATAATCGAAATTGCTCATAGTATATTCCTCACCTGACCAATAGGTTATATCTGGTTCTAATGACATTTCTGTATAACCGCTCCAATAACCGGTTCCACCTATCCATATTATTCCTGTATTATTAATACTACCGTTTAATATATACTTATCTTCGTAAAAAAACTTTGTTCCATCCATCAAACTATTACCCGTGAAACCCCATTCGGAACCAAAATTATTGCAGTTAAAACTACTATCTTGATCAAAAAAGAACCAGCCAAAAAGATCTTCTGACGCTTCCGTATGTGGAGGACTACTTATACCGCAAAGAGTATCAATATCAGACGGAGTATGGCAGTAATCCCATATATCATGGTCACTTTCTATATAATAATATTCTTCTATAAAACCTCTGGTACCGGCTGGTTCACAGTACGATACAATTTCCTGTAAACTTGTACCTGTTATAGATAATATATCACCCACACCTCTATCTAATGACACGATGGCAGGATATCGTAGAACCCAATAACATTCCGGTAAATAATGTTCCTCAATATCGATCATACCGGTATTTGTACGAAGCATATGAGCAACATAACGTTTTACTTCATTTTTAGTCGGTGTGATATGCCATTTCTTGGCCCAAACTCGATATTGGAAAGATTCTTCCGAATCTGTTTTTCGTAAAATTCCTACATCTTTTCCGCGTTGATAAAGGAGATATTTTTCGGCATTTAGACCTTTATATTTATAACCTCGACATTCTGGACAAACCACGTTATTATAAACACCAACACCTTTGCAGAGTTGGCAGAGAGGCGGATGAACAAATAATCCTCTTTGAACTATATTCAGCATATCGCGTGTAGTTTCATTTTCCATAGTGTTTATTAAACGAGATCCATCATCGGCCATACAATACACGTTAATTTCCTGTGTTGGATCGGAGATAGATAGTTCGGTTACCTCATAAACATAATCCGAATTTCCGTAGAATTGATTGTATTCCCTTGTTCCTGTTTCTATATAGATGGAATCGGTATAAACCGTATCTCCCGTTATAAACATTTTTCTATAATAATTAATATCAATAAAACGTTTTCTTTCAAATTCACTAAAAGTCGCTTTTTTATATTTAAAAGAAATGGTGCAACCGGTGGTCCAAAGCTGTTTATTTTGATTAATAAATATTAAGGGACCGCATAATGGAAAAATGCTACCATAACAAGCATTATAACTTCCACTAATTTGAGCCATAAAAGGAAAAGAATGTCCGATTCTGGCTCCCACTAATGCAGTACTAGTGACTATGCCTTCCGTAGCAATCTTATAGGCATTAGTTACCTCCATTAGCATATCGCGTGTTGACAAGTTTATCCCTCGACTATTGTAAAATCGTCATTATTTAAAACAACATATTCTCTTTCTCCAACCTGAAGATCGGATTCCATAGTATTATCATACCAGGTACCTTCTGCTCCCAATCTCATCTTCATATTTCGATCCCGTTCCACACCTGGTGTATTCAGAATTACCTTTTCTACCTGAGAGTAGAAGATATCATCACCTGGATGGAGATCTCGGAGATAAGCTGAGATATTTGCCTTTATTAAATCATAAAGATCGGAAAATACAACGTCTTCTTTTAGAAAAACTGTTACCGATAATCCCATTAAAAGTTCTGTTGCTTGTTCCACAATATATTGAATTCCAATAGGAGAAAATCCCATACCGGTATTATTATCAAGTAGATTTTCCACCGAAGATTTTATATCATCTTCAAAGCTATAACCTTCAATTGGGACTACCGAAACTGTATAACCTGGTACTCCATAAAGGGTTTTATACATAAATCCACTGCTCGGAAAATTTTCATTACCGCTAAAATGATAGAAACGATAGGTTGATGGTGTATAATTATTTG
>CAYGZC010000330.1:0-1550 GCA_964354225.1 uncultured Chlorobiaceae bacterium
AACGCCCCTTGAAGATGTGGCTGAGGTATGTGGTGCATCCACTGTTGCAGAAGGCTCAGAGTATCCTTCACTGCTTGTGGACAAAGGAAACGTGCGCCATAGCACGAAATTCGCTCGATTTGTCGTCAGCGGTTCGGTCTATCGGTATTCTACGTCATGGGCAACTGATCTCGTTCAGTTCACGCATAAGAAATATACGAGACCATTAATCCGGCTTGAAGAACCAATGCCGCCACGACGAATAGAACAAGCAAGATTGCCCAAGATCATTATCTGCAAAGTGGCCCTCGAACCAAGAGCTTACCTTGACGCTGACGGCGAATACGTTGGCGCTTATACAACCTACATACTTGAACGAAAGGTATCTCTGGCCTTCATCACTGGCGTGTTGAACTCGCGGTTAATGCGTTTCCTATATCGCACACTTTACGATGCTTTGGCAATGGGTGGCGGCTACCTGCGTTTTCAACCGCCTCAAATTCGCAGACTGCCTATATGCCCAGTTGACCAAGCCCATCACGACCGCATGGTGGCGCTCGTCGAGCAAATGCTCGAACTGCACAAGCGTCTCGCCGCCGCTTCGCAAGCCGACCGCGAGCTGTACCAACGTCAGATTGGCGCGACGGATCGAGAGATTGACAAGCTGGTGTACGAGTTGTACGGGCTGACGGAAGAGGAAATCGGGGTGATTGAACGCAACGGATAGGAACGGATAAACGGATAGAATGAGTCGCATCCGTTTATCCGTTTGACATCCGTTGCCGCAAGGAACACACCATGTCCATCCAACCCAAGAAAATCATCCAGGCACCGTGGACGGACCTCACCTACAAAATCATCGGCCTGGCGATGCGCAAGTCCACAACGAGTTAGGGCCAGGACACCGCGAAGCGGTTTACCACGATGCGATGGCGGTCAAGCTCGAGCAGGCCGGGCTGAATTTCGAGGACGAGCCATATATCCCCGTCACAATGGACGATGGCACAGTAGTCGGCGGTAACAGCCCCGATCATCTTGTCGATCAAGTGGTCATCACCGAATATAAAGCGCGATTCCATTTGATGACTAAGGACGACATTGCGCGCATCACCGGCTACTTTGCCGCGCTGCCACATTGCCCCGTGGCCTTGTTCATCAACTTTGGCAGGCCGCGCCTTGAATACCACCGGTTGTTGCCGCCCAAAAAAGTTCAAGCGTTCCAGCGCGAAAAATGGGGCAAGCCCGGCAAGTAAAATCGTGGGGATTGAACGCAACGGATTGCCTTCGGCATAGCGGATAAACGGATGATGCCCGCCGCTATCCGCTTATCCGTTTGACATCCGTTGCCGCCAGTTCCGCTTGTCTGGCTGTTCAAGATTCCGTAACAGCATGAATCCAAATTGAAAATTGCCAAATTGGTTATTCGATTTCTTGAGTTGGACAGATTATTGGGACTATCATCCGCCGCAGACCTATCCGTGCGGTGTCAACGGCGGGGGCGACCCTTACATGCCGTGCGTGCGAATCCGGCGGTTTGGCGAGTTGCGGCAAAGGTTCTATAACCAAGACTA
>CAYGZC010000331.1:0-19196 GCA_964354225.1 uncultured Chlorobiaceae bacterium
ATCGACATTTATGGATGTGAGCTTGGTGCATTCAGCCGTTCGAAACAATTGACGACTGACAATTTTGAGATGTTGGTTATAGCAGTGAAATAAAATTTCCAACATGCTCGATTCGATCTGGTTTTTACCTTTACTCTTTGCAACCGGTCTTACTGCCGGCTTAGTTGATTCCATCGCTGGCGGCGGCGGTTTGCTTACGCTTCCCGTTCTGCTCGGTATCGGACTTCCACCCCACGCCGCGCTCGGAACAAATAAATTTCAATCGAGCTTCGGCAGTTTTACATCAACGATGTATTATAGAAAACACAATGTCGTCAGCATTCGAGAAGGATTGGTTGGAGTAATATCTACGGCAATCGGAACGGTTCTTGGTGCATGGCTTGTCCAACAGATCACCTCCGACATATTAGGTCATCTTATACCTTGGCTGCTGTTGGCGATTGCGATCTATACTTTTATAACGCCAAAGTTCAGTGATAAAGACAACAAGGCAAAACTTCCCAAGAATACTTTTTTCTTCTTCTTCGGATTGATTTTCGGATTTTATGATGGATTTTTCGGTCCTGGGGTGGGTTCGTTCTGGGCATTCGCTTTCGTTATGCTTCTCGGATTTAACCTAAGAAAAGCAACCGGCTTTACAAAACTGATGAACTTCACGAGTAATATCGTATCGGTCGTTATGTTCCTCATAGGCGGGAATGTCTGGTTCCTAATATCATTTGTCATGGGTGCAGGGCAAATCATCGGATCTATAATAGGCGCACATCTCGTTATCCGCAAAGGTGCAAAACTAATCCGACCGGTATTTATTACAATCGTTATTCTGACTACACTTAAGTTATTGTATCAGAATTATTTTTAGTCTAGGACTCATCGAATCATGCACTATAATAATTCGATGATAGCAACTACTTTCCATTACAAAATAGAAATGGGGTATGCGCCTGATAATTCATAGTAACGCTTACCCCATCAATCGATGGTTCCTGATCTAAACTAAGCTGCTATTTATTCTTCCCATCCTTCGAGAGTTTAAAATTGAATGGAAGAGTCACATATACTCCAACAGCTTTCCCATCCTTTATTACTGGTTGGAATTGCCAGTCGAGTGCTGCTTTCATCGCTGCATTCTCTAGCAATTCTGAACCGCTTTCGTTCTTCTGAACTTTAACCTCTTTCACAAATCCTTTTTCGCCTACATAAACCTGAAGATAAACCATACCCTCTATTCCAGATCTTCTGGCACTGTCAGGATAAGCAGGATTAACCCGTTTAATTGGAACGGGTGACGCCTCAGTTCCTTGCATTTTATTGTCTGTTTTCTGCAAATTATTTATTATATCTGCATTCGCAATTGACGCGAACAATATTAATAAAAAAGCTATTCTAATCATGACAACCGATTCCTTTCATCTGTTTATTGTTGATAATTTGGATTATATCTTACATTCTTTAAAACAGGTTTCCCGATAACATCAACCGGAGGTAGCTCATAAAAAAAGATAACCGTCGATGGTTGAACTGCTTGCCGCTGTTGAAGCTTAAGCATCATATTTTCATCGGAATATTTTTTAAGTGAGGTACCGAAAAATATTCCACCTAAAATTGCCAAAATAATTATTGCTGCTGCAAGCGGCAATGACAGTACAACTTTCTTTTTTAAGAAATTGAACAAACTTGACTCCGATAATTTTCTCTTAGATGACTGTATTCGATTTTCCGCTAATCTCTGGAACAATTTATCATCGATAGCTAAAGGATACTTTATTTCCTCGCGATCCTTGATGGTATTCATTTTTGTCATTATATCCACATATGATCTACACTCATTGCATCCGGTAATATGCTTGAATAATTCTATCTGTATATGAGTATCAAGTGAGCCGTCTAAAAATAAATTCGCAAGTTCCCGATAATGATCACATTCCATTTTTATACCCTTTCTTCAAAAATCGGCTTCAATATTTTATACAACTTTTTCCGCGCTTCAAACAAACGTGACTTTACAACGGTTTCTTTTAAATCGAGTATCTCAGCAATCTCTTTATATGATAAATCATTATATAATCTTAATAGTAATACTTCTTTGTACTCCTGCGTGAGTTGCCAAATAGCTTTTGAAAGATGCCGTACTTCTTCCTCACTATCGTACTGACCATGGAAGGATCTACCGGATTCAATCTCGTTTTCAGAGTCAAGCGGGGATGTTCTTTTAGATTTTTCAATGTACGATAGACATTCGTTACGTGCGACAGCATACAACCACTGTTTCAACCTCTCTGGCTGGTTGATCTGATTCTTTCTTTCATAAAACTTAATAAAAATATTCTGAACGATATCTTCAGCGCTGTTGCTGTCATCCAGCATTTTGAAACAAAATATATAAATGGAGTGTTTGTAGCGGTTATACAAATTCACAAAGGCAAGGTCATTGCCGTTGCAAAATGATTTTACAAGTATGGCATCCGGCACCATCATTTTTTTCAAACCCAATTCAACGTAAATTGAATAATATCCAAAATACCAATTCCGTCACCCAAATTAAACACCTGTTGAATTAATAACAAATAAAGCCACTTAAATCTAAGACTCGTTAAATATAAGACTGACTAACCTATTAAAAGTTGGTATAATATTAAAAAATAAAATTATTTTCCATAACTTTGCAGAATAATCGCCTGTTAAGCAGAATTGATAATTCAGCAGCATTTGATTTATCATGGTTAAAAAAAGTATATTTCAGTCAAATTAATTCATTTTCAGCAAAACCACCCATTACAAGTTAAGAATATAATGGCATTAATTAGAAAATGAACATTGTTTTAACAATCGATGTCGGGCATCCACCGCGTCATCATGACGCTGTGGAGTACGAACTTGATGAAAAGTTATTGAAGATACGCAACTCTCCCTCGATTTGTATAATTAAAATTATTCACGGACGAAGCGGTGCTACAAAAGAAACAGTCCGCAACTGGGCACACAATAAACGCCGCCGTTTACGCGGAATAATTTACGGGGAGAATTACACAATCTTCGATGAGCGAACACAAGAAATGCGCGATGAAGCCGGACAATTTCCCGATGCAGATTTAGAAGCTTCTAACAGTGGGATTACTATTCTTTGGGTGAAATGATATCCTGCTACTTTACCGGGCGGTTATGAACCACTGCATGATCCGTGCAGGACTTCACGAGCCAAATGCAACATGGATGAAAATTCATTAATTATACTTCTTCTATTTTCCATGTTGAATCACCAAATTTTTCTTTGGTTTTTACAAAACTGACAAAACCTCGATATACTTCATCGTTAAATCTTCTAAAGAATTTTAAATACTGCCAGAAAAAAGATAATCCAAGAAAGAAATAAATCGATATTAACCACCAGTTAATTAGAATCGAATTCGCTGATTCCAACAGAATCATTGCGATTCCAAAAAGGAATAACATCATACTTAAATTTCTCGCAAATCCATATAGATTTAGAAAATGTGATGCTCTTTAAAATGTTATTGGGCAATATTGTCCCACAAATGAAAAACACAACCAAAATATGTCGCTCTGATCATTAATCTCAAGATCAAAAGTTTCTTTGAAAGTCTTTTTAAATGATTCTTTAAAATCTTCAGAATAAGTTCACCTATAGTGTGAGAAAATGATTTTTTTAAGAGTTTCCATCCAGGAATAAAGTTTACTACTTCGAAAAAGATAGTTTCAACCCAGCCTTGATATTTTCTTATTCCGAACATATTCGCGGCTGGATACTTTAAAAACTTATCAACAAAAAACCTTTCTAAGATCAAACTGCTAAGAGCAGCTATAACGTGCCCAACCAAGTATGCTATCAATATGCAATAAAACAATAATAGCAACGGAGATATACTTAAGGTATCTCGAATCTGCAACAACAAGAATGTTCTCTCGCAATATGCACCCGTTCTAATGTAATCTGATACAATATTAATGATCTTTGAAAAATCATAAGTAATTGGAAAAAGCGCAAAGAATAAAAGGCCAGGTAAAAGATAGCCAAATAGATCATAGAGTGTAAATGGTATTTTGATATATCGAACATCGGACGGTTTCATATTCATCATTCCTCTTTTTTATTTTTTTCTAAGATTATCCTTTTATTGCTTCTCTTAATAGTTGCGGCTCGTCATTGAGTGTAGTATAAAGCTCCGTTTGATCCTGGAGCTTCGGGTATGTCACGTAGAGCGAAGTGTCACTTCGCTCTTTAGTATATCGGCTCCCTTTGGTCGGGGAGTTGTAACTCGAACTTCAGTTCGAGTTAATAAGCGAAATGAATTTCGCTCTACAGTCCCTAAAATCAAAAAGGGTGCAACCTACGTTACACCCTCTCTGAGGGACTAGACTCCCTGACAAGAAGTGAAACGAGGCGAACCCCTTTCGGGGCGCACCTTCGCTCTGTTTCTTGTCGTTTGAAAAATGTCTGGTTTTCAGAGAGACAGCAGCCGAAGCTACGCTAATTAAGTATGTTAGTAGTTTAGTCTATTAGTATTTGAGTATGACTTGTTAATTCATTGTTCATTAACTTTTTCTACATCGTATAAGCAACGGAAGTTTATCCCGTCATCGTAAAGATGGCAGGATTAAGATAATGTTTAGTTGTTAATTGATAGTTATCTTTCTAAAAAATTATTTGCTTTCAATTATATTCTGTAATTCTTCTCTGCTAATACCAGACTGTTTAAGTATTCCCAGCAGAGTTCCTTTTGAAAGGTCATCATGAAGTGGTACCACCGTCCTATAATTTCCCTTCCGTAAGCTTACATGGCTCCCTTTCTGACGTACAATCTCAAACCCAACTTTTTGGAGAAGCTTTATTAAATCAGCACCAGAAAGGACTGGGAGTTTAGGCACTTATAGCAACCTCAAACGGATAGAAAATAACTTCACCGTTGCTTTCTGGTATGCTATCGACATCGAAGCTCTCTAAATACAATTCAACCGCCTCTTTCAAGTTTGTCTGTGCTTCTTCAATCGTTTTCCCCTGGCTCACAACATCCAACTCAACGCAATGAGCCACATACCATTTACCTTCCTTTGTGATCACCGCTGTAAATTTCTTATTCATATATCACCTATACTGTAATCAATTAAAGATATAAAAATCCACCGTATATATCAACCACTGTTACACTTCATCCTTCATCATTCATTTTTTACAGCCATTTATTCTTCTTAAACACCCACAGCATCCCGGCTGCAACCAACGCCATAAACAATGCAGCAATCCCTATCCCCCACTCCATCTCTGCCAGCGGGATAACACGGAAATTCATTCCAAAGAATCCTGTAATAAAACTTAAAGGTAGGAATATAGTCGAAATGATTGTGAGAACTTTCATCACCTGATTAAGTCGGTTGGAAGTAACTGAAAGATACGCATCCAACAATCCTGCAACCATATCACGGTACGAATCGGCAAGATCACTCATACGCACGAGATGATCGTACACATTCCGGTAATAAATCGTCTCTTCATGTGATATTAGAGAAAATTCTCCACGCGACAATCTATTCAGCATCTCGCGCTGGTACACAGCAACCCGGCGTATGGTCATTATATTTCGCTTAAGATTCAGTATCTCAATCATCGATTCTTGCGACGGTGCATGAAACACTTCTTCTTCCATGGCATCAATTGAATCATCTAAACTATCAAGTATCGGAGTGTAATTATCAACAATCTCGTCGATAATTAAATGAAAGAGAAAATCGGGACCTTTCCCAAGTGTCTGTGGATTCTTTGCAATCATCTGTGCCGCATAGCCGAGTGATCGTTGAGGTTTGTAATGATGGGTTACTAAAATATTCTTGGAGAGAAATGCACTCACCTGCGAAGTTTTAATCTCCATCCTCTTTCTGCCGTTATCTTCAACAACAGCGAACTCAACCGGATTGAAAATAATAAAAAGATAATCATCGAAATCTTCCACCTTGGGAAGATGCCCCTCCTCGTCTCGCCCTTTTTGACAATCTTCAATCGCAAGCGGATGGTAATCAAGCAAAGAAATGAGAAGCGTTTCCTCTTCTGCCTCTTGTGGAGCTTCCATATCGACCCACACTAATCCCTCAGGTTGTTGCAGATACTGACTAAGTTCTTTGATAGTCAGCTTTCGTATTGTATTATTTAGAAAATGATAGATGTTAACCATGACTTCCTTACCATCGAACGTGAAATAGTCCTTATAGATACAACAGTGTGCTTAATATTAACATTCTTTCAAACAAATAACAACATAAAATTCACTTTTTCCTCCATTCTTTCAATGTATGATTTAATCGTTGAATTATTTATTCGCAGGTCCTTTTTGTTTGAACTTGATTCACATCTAACCATTTCTTAATTTCTACTTATTATTCATCTATCGACTTTAAAAGGAGCTTCAAATGATTCTCGCATCAGAAATCAAAGAAGGAACCGCAATACAGCTTGATGGAAAATTGTACAAAATTATGGAGGTTATCCACCATGCAGGGAGCGGACAAATGCATGGTTTTATTGAACTGAAGATGAAAGATCTACGCTTCGGTCACTTCGCAGACAGGCGATTTAAGCAGACAGATAAGTTTGAGGATATCGAACTTATCAGACGACAGATGGAGTACATTTATTCCGATGCTGATGCACACTACTTCATGGATACCGTAACGTTTGTTCAAGTTGGTGTTTCCAAGTCGGCAGTTGGGCTAAGCGAGAAATTTTTAAAAGAAGGAACCAAAGCAACTGTTGAATTACTTGGCGAAGAAGCTGTTACCGTTCTGTTTCCAAAAATTATCGATTTAAAGGTTGCATCAACCGGATCGGGTATTCGCGACGGGCAAGATAACACGATGAAACCTGCAACTCTTGAGAATGGAATCGAGATTCAAGTGCCGCAGTTTATCGTTAACGGAGATACAGTTCGTGTTGATACGGATAAAATTAAATATATTGATAGAGTAATGACAAAGAAAATGTAACGTGGACATTGAAGAAAAACCAAATCATCGGATTTATATCAAGATACTCAGGAAACTCACCCCGGAACAGCGTCTTCGGAAAGCTATGGAGCTTTCAGAATTGACGAAAAAGTTTTTTAAAATCGGATTGCGTAAACGATTTCCAAATCTTTCTGAGAAAGAATTCCATCAACTCTATCTAAATAGAATTTCAAAATGCTACAACAGAAATTATTAGTTGTTATACAATCACAAATAAATAAACATACTATGATAAACCGTCACTCCAACACTCCAACAACCCATCACTCCATTATTCCATTATTTATTTTATTCATCTTATCATCCACTGTCAATCTCTCACGTGCCGATGAAGGCATGTACCCTCTCAGTGAGATTCACAAGCTGAATCTCAAGTCGAAGGGTTTGAAAGTCACACCAAAAGATATTTACAATCCAGGACATGTTGGATTGATTGATGCAATTGTAAACATAGGCGGATGCACGGGTGCTTTCATTTCACCAGATGGGTTGATAATTACAAACCATCATTGCGCATTTAGTGCTGTTCAGCAGATTAGCACAAGGGAGAACGATTACATCACCAACGGCTTCCTTGCGAAAACGAGAGGAGAAGAAGTACCGGCAAAAGGATTCACTGTCAGAATTGTGGATTCGTACAAAGATGTTTCGAAAGAAATACTTAATGTTGTAAGTGATACGATGGATCTGGTTGCTCGCACGAAAGCGATCGACAAGAAAATCAAAGGGATTATTACTGAAACTGAAAAACGGAATCCCGGAAAACGAGCTGAAATATCAGAGATGTTCACAGGCAAGTCGTACATGTTGTTTATCTATACCTTCCTTAAAGATGTGCGCGCTGTATACATTCCACCACGTGCTATTGGTGAGTTCGGTGGTGAGACTGACAACTGGGTTTGGCCCCGGCATACCGGGGATTTCTCATTCATCCGTGCATTTGTCGCTCCCGATGGATCGCCTGCCGACTATTCTCCTGACAATGTTCCTTATCATCCTAAAAAGTATTTGAAAGTTGCATCTGAAGGCGTTGACGAAAACGACCCGGTTTTTATCTTAGGTTATCCTGGAAGAACGTTCCGTCATCGGACTTCATATTACCTCGCCTTCGAGGAAGATATTAGAATGCCTTATGTGGCTGATCTATTCGAATGGCAGATCGAGACGATGGAAAACATGGGAATAAATGATCGGTCAATTGCAATCATACTTGATGGAAGAATCAAAGGACTTGCCAACACTATGAAGAATTATCGCGGTAAACTCCAGGGATTAAAAAGATTACATCTGGTCGAGAAGAAACGAGTAGAGGAAAAAGAACTACAACAGTTCATCAATGCCGATGCTAAGCGGAATGAGCTGTACGGGACTATACTTTCTGAAATCGAAAATATTTACCAGGAGATGCGATCACAATCTGAGTATGAACTTATACTCGATTATCTCCGACAAAGCTCGAACATGCTGAGTTTCAGTTACACTGTGTATGAAGCAGTACGCGAATTGAAGAAACCAGACCTCGAGCGTGAATCGCCATACATGGAACGCAACTTCGCCCGCACCAAAGAAGGTTTACAGATGACAACGAAAAATTATTTTGAGCCGGTCGATAAAATCTTCTTCAAGGAAATGCTATTACGTGCTTCGCATTTACCGCAGGTACGACGAATTCCGGCAGTCGACAGCATTATCAAAGGTGGTTATGCTGAAACAGCCGTCAACCAATTCATTGAGAGTGCATATAAATCTTCCAAACTCAATGATGAAAAATTCCTGATGGACGCTTTGACGAAATCACCTGAAGAGATCGATCAACTGCACGATCCGTTCATTGAATTTGCCAAAGCGTTATATCCATCTTATCAACAGCTTAAGGAAACCCGCCAGCGACGTGAAGGTGCTCTTTCAAAACTATCAGCATTGTTTGTTGATGTGAAACAGCAATTCCAGAAAAAAGATTTTATCCCAGATGCGAATAGCACGCTGCGATTGACATTCGGCAAAATAAAAGGATACTCCCCTGCTGATGCACTTTACGCTTCCCCAATTACAACCGTAAAAGGCGTTATCGAAAAAACAACCGGAGAAGAACCATACATCACACCTCAGAAACTTATCGAATTATATAATGCGAAAAACTTTGGTCGTTACATGCATAAGAAAAAGAAGGATGTACCGGTTGCACTTTTATACAATCTCGATACTACAGGGGGCAACTCAGGAAGTCCATTGTTGAACGCTAAAGGTGAAGTTGTTGGTGTCAACTTTGATCGTGCCTATGAAGCAACAATTAATGATTATGCATGGAGTGAAGATTACAGCCGTTCGATTGCAGTCGATATCAGGTATGTTCTCTGGGTAACAGAGAAGTTTGCAGGTGCAGAGCATTTGCTGAAAGAGATGGGTGTTAAATAGTTTGGGGAAGTGCGACTCACCTCTATTGATGATCAAATCTTTAGGTGAGTCGCATTTGGTTTATCTTGGATATCTCTCAACATTTCAGTAAATTGGACTAATTTTATTTACTGATCTACTAAAAATCATTATGGTATATTCATTTTTTCTCCCTTTCATATTACTTGTTAATCAAAATCCTCAAATCGAGCAAAAATCTTTTTATGCAATCACAGCAGTAGATATGCAAACCATAATTGCTGTAGGAGAAAGCGGGATAATTGTGCGCACCACTGACGGTGGAAAAAAATGGACTCACACAGTATACCCAAACAAACAATCTACTGATCTTTTGGGAGTGACATTTTCTAATAAGAAGACGGGGTGGGCGGTTGGGAAGGATGGTACGATATTAAAAACAACTAATGGTGGGTTATCGTGGAATAATTTAGACAGCAGCTCAACGTACCATCTGAACGGTATAAAATTCATCGATACATCGACGGGCTGGATTGTGGGGTCAAGAGGACTTATTCTTAAAACAATAGACGGCGGAAAAAAATGGTTTCGGCAAACAAGTAATGTTTTTAATGATCTATGGTCACTCGCCTTTGTAAATGCAAAAACCGGATGGATTGTTGGTGCATCTGGCACAATAATTAAAACAACTAATGGTGGTGAGGATTGGATTTCATTGAAAAGTCGTTATAAAAATTTATTCCTCTCAACACACTTCATCGATAGCTCATGTGGATGGATAACGGGCGGGTATGGAGTAATAAGTAAGACTATCGACGGCGGTTCTTCCTGGCAAGATCAGAACGCTTATGAAGAATACCTTTTATTCAAGACGAATAATTTCCATTACGGTATTAATTTCATAAATCAACAAACCGGCTGGGTTGTTGGAAGCGGGGGTGTGATTATGAAAACAACCGATGGAGGAAAAACATGGGTCAACCAAAAAAGCAACGTCGAAAAAGTACTGCGCGCAATCTATGCCGTTAATAACAAGATTGTTTGGGTAGTTGGCAATGATGGTGTGATTTTAAAAACGACTGATGGCGGTAAGAATTGGGTAAACCAATTGCCTCAGAAATCTAAAAAGAAGTAATCGAAGGCAGATCACTTCAATTTTCCAATAAAAGCAAGCGGATTAATTAGTATCATTGCATTTTACGATTATTCGCATTACATTTGATAGGTTTTGATAAAACAAAAATACAGGCAGATGCAACTACGAAAACTTTATCGCACCATTGAAAAAATAGCCGCCAGAAATTTCACAACTGAAGAAGAACTTCTTCAACAGGTAATTCATGAAATCGTACAAAACGAAGAAATCAACTTAAAGGGCGGTCGTATCTGGAAGTTCGATTCAAACACGGGCAGTTACGAACTTCTCTATCAGGTTGGCGATATAGAGCAAATCAAACAAAATTATAAGGTTAAACTCATAGATTACCCCATTTTCCTCGAATTGCCAAAGCTTCGCACCGTACTTGGCAGTGAACAAGATTGGTACTTGAAGCAGCGTGGAATCCTAAAATATTCGGCAACAGGAATCGGTGAAAAAATTCAGTGGCGAGGAAATACCTTGTATCGTTATGTAATGGCATTCAATGCAGATCATATAGATGAATCATTAACACCCACGCTTAACATCATTAGTTCTGCGCTAAGCTCGGTGCTTCGGAGTAAGAAGATCGAGCGCGATGCACAGGTTTTAGAGCGCGATCTTGATAAAGCACGTGAGATTCAAAGGAGCATTCTTCCTCAGCATGAGATGCGATTTCATTCATTCGAAATGTATGGTATATCTCTGGCGGATCAAATTGTGGGTGGAGATTTTTTCGATTATCTTCAAGTTGATGGAGACACCGAACGTATAGCGGTTATAATCGGTGATGCCGCGAGTAAAGGATTGTCTGCTGCTGCACAAGCATTGTATACGTCGGGTGCCTTCCGGATGGGATTTGAATATCAAACAAAGATCAGCTCCCTTTTATCACGGGTGAATAAGCTATTGAATAAGACATTCTCGGAAGAACATTTCGTTTCATTATTTTATGCAGAACTGACCGATGACAAAAATGGCTTGGTCATATATGCTAACTGTGGACATAATCCTCCAATCCTGTTAAGAAATAATTCGAATACACCTGAATACATCGAATCAACAGGACAATTACTCGGTCCATTTCCAAATGAGCATTTTAAAACAGAAAATTTCTTAATGAATCCTGGCGACATCCTACTCTTATATACAGATGGTGTGTCGGAGGCAGCGAATGAACAGGGTGACTTCTATGGCGAACACCGCATCGTTGAAAACCTTATATCATTACGTAAACATACCGCCCGTGATATTACGACATTGCTTCTTGAAGATGCACAGAAATTTAACAGCTCTCGCACACAATCTGACGATAAAACTATCGTGACAATTAAACGTTTAGGTTAATCAAACTTTATGGAGATTAAATCAGTGTTAGGACAATCGAATCAGCTTGCAACAATAACTGCGGTTTCCAGCAACAGTCTCACAGCAGTTTTCAGTGAAACTGCCGATCTTAAAACGAATGAACAAGTCGGCAGATTAGGTTCTTATGTTACAATCAACGCCGGCGACCGAACTGTTATTGGAACCATATCGTCTGTACGCAATCAAGACATTACCGAAGTGGAAGAAAGAATTTCATTGCGCCCACCCAGTAAAATTATGGAGATTCAACTTCTCGGCACACTCAAAGAGGGGAAATTCATTCGCGGTGTTTCCTCTTTCCCTGTTTTGGGAAGTTCTGTTCACGCAACTACAGCAGACGATTTGAAAATCATTTTCTCAACATACCGGGAAAGTGACTTTTCACTCGGAAAACTTTCCTTGTTCGACCAAGAACGATTGTACATCGAACCGAATAAATTTTTTGCAAAACATATTGCGCTGTTTGGTTCTACTGGCTCGGGAAAATCGTGTACGGCAGCATCGATCCTTCAGAAAGTTCAGCAGCTTGAAAATACGCACGTTATTCTTCTTGATCTACACGGTGAGTATGAAGCCGCATTCAAAGAAAATGGCAACATCATAAAGATTACTGAGCTTGAATTGCCGTATTGGCTGATGAACTTCGATGAGCTTGTAGAAACTTTTGTAGATGAAAGCGAGCAATCGGCAAACAATCAGATGATGGTGATGAAAGAAGCAATTCTGGACGCCAAGAGAGGTAAAAATTTACAGCTGAAAGATTTTTTAACAATCGATACACCGGTCTACTTCGATTTTCTGGAAGTTAGCGCCCGCATGCGTTCTTTAGATACTGAAAGAACACTTAGCGGCAAAGAAGGACCTTTTTATGGGCAATTCACACGATTCCTGGTTCGGTTGGAAAGTAAGATTCAAGACAGACGATACGAATTTCTTTTTAAACCGAAGAAATATAAATCATCGGATACATTCGGTGAACTATTGACAAAACTATTCGGAATAGATACAGGAAAACGAATCACGGTTATTGACTTAAGCAGAGTGCCGTTTGATGTAATCAACGTTTTAGTTTCCTTACTTGGAAGAATTATATTTGATTTTAACCTATGGAACGCAGCACGCCAGAATTTCCCCGTACTTATCGTCTTTGAAGAAGCACATACTTATCTATCATCACTTAGTAAAAGTAAAGCTGCGATGAAGACGGTGGAAAGAATAGCAAAGGAAGGAAGAAAATATGGCGTCAGCTGTATGATTGTCAGTCAGCGACCGGCAGAAATATCTGAGACTATCACAGCGCAATGTAATAACTTTATAGCAATGCGTCTTTTGAATCCGAACGATCAGAATTACGTGCGTAAGCTTGTCCCCGACTCGCTTGCAAACCTCATAGACATTTTACCGACACTCCAACAGGGAGAAGCATTCGTTATAGGAGATGCTGTTGCAATTCCTACACGTGTCTTGTTCGATATGCCCTCACCAACACCAGCCAGTGGTGATATTAAATTCTTCCACAAATGGCAGAAGAAAGAAGCAGATACGAACGTTGCCGATGTTGTGAACAATTGGTGGAAGCAGATTAGAACATAATAACGGTTAGAACCCTAATTTGTTCCCTAATTAACGAAGTAGTACGCTCTTGTGGAGGGTTTAACTTGGGAGGAAGGAAGCATTTTTATTCTCGTTTTAGATGACCCCTTTTGTGTTTTCCACTCCCGCTTTCAGCGGGATGTTCCATTTCAAAAGGGGTGCAGTCCACGCATAACCGTCCCATTTGCCAAGGGGAACTAATTGTTAATCGTAGAAATGCTCTTGGTGATCTCTTTGATGAGTGTGCCATCAGTGTAGGCATAGTTGGCAACCTCTAAGCGAGTGTGAAGAGTAAGCTTCTCCATGATGTTATGAACATGACATTTAATGGTGTAGGTCGCTATATGAAGCTGTTTCGCTATTTCCTTATTGCTTAAGCCATCGCTAATCAGTCCAATAACTTCCTGTTCACGTTCGGTCATCCGAATCGCCTTATTGAGATTCGTTTTTCCGCCATCTACTGCTTGTTCGATGATCTGTGAAAAGAGTGATCCACTCAGGATAGGCGGAAGAACCTTTCCTCCATCTGCAACCGAACGTATCGCGACGAGAAAATCATCAAGTGTTGCATCCTTCAGGATAAACCCCGAAGCTCCGGCTTTAACGAATTGTAAGACATCTCCCTGAGCAGGAGCAAGATCCATCACAATCACTTTGGCTTGAGGAAATTCTTTCTTCACGATTTCCACTACATGTAAACTGTTTTGACTTCGCAGACCCAAATCCAAAAGGATAACATTGGGTTTCAATTCATGGATCTTGAGGATGCTGTTCTCACCGTTTCCGGATGCGGCAACGACTTTGATATCCCGGTGACCTTTCAACATTGCCACAATACCGTCTCGCAGAAGGCGGTTATCCTCAATAAGCAACAATCTGATCTTTTTCAATTTGATTTTTTTCATAAAATCGCTTCAATAAAAAATACAACCATGGCGAGAGATGATGACAATATCATCAAAAGAAATACCGTGCTCCAAGACCTGCATCAATCGCAAAACCTGTTGATGATGTAAGCTGGAGTGACGGAACGAGCTCAAGAAATACATCGATCGGCGTATTGTGTGGCAGCCATGCAATACCGAACACACCTCGAACTGCAACAGAGGCATCATAACCAGCACCACTGTTAATGCGTCCACCAAAACCATAGTACAATGGGAATCGTTCAGATGAGTGGATGGCTTCAAACGAATGCCACAGGTAATCCATGTGAAAATGAACTCGGCTTTCACCATTATAATGGCCGTCATACTTGCCGATTCGATCTCCTCCTACAGACCAGCCGAGACCAAAATCGAACGCGTTTATAGGTGAAGTCCATAACTTCGCGCTGATGCCTGTCGGTTCACCGATGATTACGCCGAGTCCAAATTTACGCTCTTGTGCGCTGGACGTCTGAATTGAGAAAAATACACACAGTGCAATAACTGCAAAATTAAAATGTTTCATATAGATACTCATTATGGTTGTTTGATATATTTAGTTGCATTGTACTACAAACCGAACAAGATGCTTACCGTGAACAGGATCGAATGAATACTCCGTGCGTTAGAAATGAAATGTTTATCGTCCCCCGCAGTGTACTGGGGATCGTGATCATCATTCAAAGAAAGATAGGAATCAATACGTTGGTTTATTCCCGGATTGACGTCGTTCCATTCTTTGCCGGTGACATTCATCAAGTTGTACGAGATATTAAAGTCGAGCGAGAGGAGTGGACCGACACTCGCTTCCGTTCCCACCAAGAACCCTATGCCAAACCGTGTTGCATCTTTCACGCTATACGTTGCGCTCGGAACTTTGGAAACCCCTTGAAACGTCGTCTCGCCGCTGAACGAATTCAATGCGAGGTTTGCGCCGATGTACGGAGTAACCGGTAACGCAGGTAAGCTGAGATGAAATTCAGGTCCCACTTTCAGCGACAGGATCTTTTGTGATATATCCACTTTCCCCTGTCCTGGTTCAGAATTTCCAGTGTTACTTAACGATGAGTAATCAATTTCACCAGCGAGATTAAATCCGGACAACCCAATCTTCGCCTTTCCATGAATGTTAAGACCACTGCTGAGTCCATAGCGAGAACCGTTATAGTAGTCAAGAGTAGAGCCACTGAAGTCTGAAGACGGAATCGTTAGACCAATGCCGCCGCCAAGTTTAATGTTCACTTGCGATCTCGATGGTGTGATCGTCAATGCTATGAGTGCTACAAGTGCAACAGAAAATCGAAACGACCGAATAACCAGTTTCATAATATCCTTTGTGAAAGTTATGTGATAGCGAGTCGAATTGACAAGCTTCTTTATTGTTTCAGTTTGGTTACTTTGTATTTTTCAGAACTACCTAATAAGTATCAACTTCTTCGTCGAGACGAAGGAACCGGCTTCCAAACGGTAGAAGTACACACCGCTCGAGAGTCCGAGTGTTCCCTTGTTCGTATTAAACGGCACGGTGTAGCTGCCGACTTCCTGGCGACCGTTTACAAGCGTTGCAACTTCAAGACCAAGCAAATTGTAAACATTGAGAGAAACATGAGTTGCCTTCTCAAGACTATATTGAATCCTCGTGGATGGATTGAATGGATTCGGATAGTTCTGCAAGAGCGCGAATTCTTCAGGTGCTAACCCATTCTCGACGGCGTTCACCGTTGGCGGACTAGTGACGGTATTAGCGTCTAATGTAACTGCGGTCTGTGCCAGCGCTCTGCCGTTCAGCGTTGCACCAGTACTCATCACAATTGCTGTTTGACACAATATGATTCCCTTCATAGCAGCCGTAGTTCCAAGGGTAACTTGGCCGGCGACCTGCCAGAAGATGTTGGAAGTCTTTGCGCCGCCGCTTAGAGTAACCATGGCACCGTTTGCCAATTCTAGATTCTGCGCTATCTGGAAGATCCAGACATCAGTTGCGCTGCCCGAGATAGTTACACCCCCAGCAGATACCAGGACCCCGGTACTCCAGTTGTAAAGACCAGGAGTGAGGGTCTGCCCAGTAAGATCTCCGGCGTACAGTTCAGTATAATCAGGCAATGTCCGTCCAGCTGCGTTTGTGTAAGCGGTTTCCATGTCGCTCACAGCCGTAGTCATTTTAGTCGGAGTTGGGTCAGTATAATCGGCGGCATATACATTTCCAACGACTAAAGATGATGTCGAAAATGTACCTGAAGGATCCATTATTAATCCAAATCCAGTTATGGCTATCGCAGCGATTGGACTAACTCCAATATCACCAGTAATTGATGTGACTCCCGTGGCTGAGATTCCTGTTTTTGCTAGAATCACGAAATCACCTGCTGTTCCAAGGTTTACTGGTGCCGGCGACGATTGAGACACGGCAGCGGCAGGCACCATCAATGCAACCATCAGCATTGCTCCGAGGAAGTGCATAAATCGGTTTAAAATAACTGTTGTATGTGTTATATGAGTCTTCATAAGACCCTCCTTATAGTTAGTGAAAATGAGTAAGATGTTTTTTATGTTTAGCCATTGATTTGGAATTTAGTTCATCTATTTTACGGCGTAGGCTTTACAATAGTATTGCCTGCTAATGTTACTGCGGCGATGCGTGCTAACAATCTGCCTTCAACTGTTGCCCCAGTATTCAGCGAGATTGATTGATCAGCCAGTATGTTTCCCTTGAAGACAGAGGTCGTTCCAAGAGTCGCTGAAGTGCCGACCTGCCAAAAAATGTTCGAAGCTTTCGCGCTGCCGCTCAAAATAATCTTGCGACCGGATGTTGTGTTCAATGTGGATGCTATCTTCAGAATGAAAACAGCATTTGCGTTCCCCTTAGCATCGAAGGTGAGATCACCTGACGATATTTCAAGTGATCCACTGGATTTATAGAGCCCGGGTGTGAGTGTCAGCCCGCCAAGATTTCCGGCAAGAAGTACCATATCTGTTGATGTGCGTCCAGCGGCATCATTATACGCCGTTGTCAAATCCCCTTTCGCCGCTGTTAACATAGCAGGAACACCTGCGGGTGAAATATCATCGGCCGCATAAATTGTCCCGGTTACTTCGGTTAAACCAAAACCTGTGATGAACGATCTGGCCGCCGGACTCAATCCGATATCTCCGGTAATGGCAGATGTTGGAATGTTGGAAATTAACGAGCCGGCAAGAATTGCGAAACCGGCGCTCGTTCGAAGATTTACTGCCGCCTGAACGGTTGTCTGAGGTGGTATTATTACCGGTGTAGAGCCTACCGGTGTAGTGTCATCTTTTTTGCATCCAGCGAAAATGACAGCCAGTAGCAATGCCATCAAACACATAGCATTGAGTATTCTGGAATAGCTGTTGAGTTTTTGCATTTTTATACCTTTCAGTTATAGTCGTATTGTCTCAAAGCAGTCGTTGGTATCGCGCCGAGGAGGCGCACACTTTGTATTGAAACACTTGCTTACGTTTATTGTATCATTCTGCATAAAATTCTCGATGTGGTAAATGTAAGTTGTGCTCATTCACTCACACTTAACTGTATGACTTTATTCCTGGACTCAATTCTTTGCCCCGAACACATTTTGTCCGCGAATGACTCTAATCAAGACGACCACAATAGCGATCACCAAAAGAACGTGAATAAATCCGCTCATGGTATAGGATGTGACGAACCCAAGGAGCCACAATGCGATTAAAACAACAGCGATAGTGTACAACACAATAATTATCCTTTCTTTTTTTGGTTCAGTGTTCATGTGATTGGATCCTTTGTAAGTTGAGTGATGCTCGAAAGCCAGATTATAGCATCTTCAAAAACCGTGAATGCCTTGACACGAAAGCCCCTGTTTTGGGCTGCATCTTCAAAGAACGTCGCCTGGCCAAAGTCCTCATCAGCCCGGGCGAGCACTGCCGTTTTCCTTCGGAAGGTTTTACCGTATTCTACAAGCTCGGATGCAAGCACGTATATATCAGTTGTCGACAACTGTGATTTCACATCTCGAAGGTCGATGAGTACTGTGTAATCTTGAAGATCAGTACCAGTAGCAGCGATTTGTGCGAGCCCCTCCCTGCTGGCATTTATGTCAAGATCCCCCGTTGGGGTGCTTTTTATGAAATCCCCGACTTTAATGATCTGGAGTTTGAAGTTTGTCTGTGAGCGGTCGGAGAGAATATGCTCGATGGACTTCAAGAGATAATCTGGGTTATATGGTTTTGTGACATAATCCCGCGCCACAGGAGTTGCGCTCTTAATTGCATCCTTAAGTCCTACTGTTCCCGTTATTACTATCACCTTGCTGGATAGATGGTTCTCCTTGAGAAACTTAAGGACCCGGAAACCACCAATGTCAGGTAGTGTAATGTCGAGCAGGATCAAGTCGAACCTCTCGCTTGTAAGCAAGGAGGAAGCATTCTCACTATCAGCCTCTTTAACGACAAGATAACCGCTTGACTTCAGAAATACATGAACAGAATTTCTCCGATCCTTGTCGTCATCAACCAACAGTATTTTCACAGCCATAATGTCTCCAGAACTATTCTTGAGTTAATTGATTTGTTTTTTTAGTCAATGTTGATCTCCTGCAAATAATCAAACCACGGATCTCAACTAATCCACCATAATAATATACAGAGACTTCTGAAAAATTAGTATAAATATTTTTTAAAAACAAGCACCAAACCTTATTCGATGTATTATATTAAGAATACTACAGACGAAAGGTGGAAACAAAATGCGAAGCAACAAAATACATAATGTCGATTTATTTACT
>CAYGZC010000332.1:0-3981 GCA_964354225.1 uncultured Chlorobiaceae bacterium
ATGACGTCTGCGAGTAAGTTGTTTCGTAAGCACCTATAAAGATCAAGGTAAATGCGAGAATGATTTTTATGCTTTTCATTATTATAACCTCCAAGATTAAATCATTTCCTTATCGAATTAATAGCATTTTCTTAACCTGAATAAATCTTTCTGCAGATAATTTATAAAAAAATAAACCACTCGCCACATCGTGCGGCTTCCATTCAACCGACTTGAAACCTGCATCCTGAAACTCATCAACCAGTGTCGCAACCTCTTGCCCAAGCAGATTGTAGATTTTCAATGTAACCCAACTGTTAACAGGCAACTGATAGCGAATAACAGTTGATGGATTGAATGGATTCGGATATGCTTCACTGAGCGAAAACTCTTTTGGTATCTCATTGATCTCCATTTTCTCACTTGGTGGAGGTGGGGGTAATTCTGATGTTGGAACAATCCTAATGCGGGCAAATGTTTGAAGAGGCGATGTTGATGAGAGAATCAGCAAGCCCGGCTGATTCACCTTTACCCAATATCCATTAACCGGATATATCGTGTCACTGATAACGTAACTGCCTGAGTAACCAAAGAAATCGCTTGTTGTTATTCCCGGTGGATCACTCGTGATCGATGATGTCGGTATAGGAACAGAGATCGAGCCAATCATGTTCCATCCTTCAACTACATCAACCGTATCGAGGAAGGTTTGTGGACCCCAGACGACATGAAGATAATCGTCAACCAATTTCAGCCAGTAACCTACTCCTTCATGGATGGTATCTTGTATTTCATATCTACCGTTTAAATAAGTGAACGCATTTGATGGGTTAATGAAGACATGATTCTTCAATGGATCTGAAAGCTTGACCGGTACTGAATACATTCCCCACCCACTGATTGCTGGATAAGGATTATTTGAATATAACTTTATTGCTTTTCCATTGCGCGGCTGTGTCTCAGGTGGACCACCATTACCATTCAGGAAGAACCATTTCTCTGTTGGCTCTGCCTGCAATCCAACAAGCGAATATCCACTCGATAGGTCTTTTCCCACATCCTTGTATTGGAATGTAATGGAGTTATCAGTCCGATCTAAAATCACCTCGAATGTCGTAGTTGTATCAGTTTTATCCAGGATACAACCAACAGAATCCCACTCAATGATAAAACGATTACCATCATTTTCATAATAAACATTACCATGACCATCGGGAGTATAATCGCCGCGTAAGGCAAAATTCTTAAACATAGGAGCGATAAAGTTACGAGCAAGATTGCTCGGTATCTTTACATCTATGGGAGGATAAATATCACCCTTTTGGAGGACATGAACGGTATCGGTGGCTGAGTTTGAGAGACATAATGCACCATCCACACCTACCCATGCGTATCTCATATCCGAATGAAAGAATTTGAAATTACCGCCGATATCAATTGGTCCTGACGTGCCGACATCTTCAAGCGGAAGAATAGATGATGGTTCACAACATTGAGGTGGTGGCCCTGCTGGTCTAAACCAATTATTTAGTTTTGTACCTGATGTGTTTATTTCTATCCATGAGTAGTTTGCAGATGTATCAATTGAATAATAAGTAAATGGTAGTGTACAAATTCTATATCTATCATAAGCATCGGCATTACAATTGCCGTTGCTGTCTATTGCTGAGATATGGTAGGATACTTCAGCTCCCGGGGATTCACCCGGAAGTGTTGCCGACCAGATATCACCGATAGTTTTCACCATCGGGACGGAATCTTTCAGACAATCATCGATTGAATAAATTAAGCTAACCGATACGACTCCAGCTTTCTCCGGTTGAATAGGATTGGAATCTATTATCTCAGCCGTTACAGTTCTCGAAGCAGTTGAGAAGGTATGACCGAGTTTATCGTACTGAACGACTGTTGGTGGAACATCGCTTGAAACTGTCATCAAATACCAGATGTTAAATTCCATACCATCGTTCTTGCCGGTTGGACCGCCGCGTGCAATCCAACCTTTTGGTGCAGGTGAAACACCGCCACATAGCATTTGAAGACCGGTTGGATCATCACCGGAATGCTCGTAGAAAACCCAACTGTGTGATGGCTGTGATGCGTTTGAAATATTTGCACCAAATGTTGTCGGTTTTTCGGGCCATTGGGCATGTTGATTCCAACTATTTACTCTAAAGTAAGTAAAGTACGATTCCCCAATTGTTAGATCGCATGGTAAACCAGTATCCATTAAACCAATCTTGTTCACACCTTGGCGGTGAATTTGACCATAACCTATCCCTTGCCCCCAAATCTGGGGACCAAATGGTGGGAATGATCTTTGCCCATCTGGTAATGTAGAGTACCATGTTGTATCTGTAGCATCATCGGGTATTGAAGCAAGACCTCCATCGATGTCGTATGCATTTAAAAAGTACCCCCACGGTACGCATGGCTCAGGATAGGTACCATCACCGGGTCCGTGTTTTGGATTTATCTTAGATTCATAAACGGCAAAATAAACTAGTGACTCAAGTGCTCCAGTCGACGAGCCACCCAACCAGAAAATAGTATCGAGTGTTCCTGTTGCCAGTGCAACGAACCACTTGCCAACAACCATTTTATGATATACTGGAAATTCAATTTGTGGTGGAAATAAATGCGGTTGAAATCCTGCTCTAAATTGGTTAGATGTGGAAATAGATTTTTTTATTATCTCTTCTGCACTCTCACCGGATTTAATTGGCAATGCTTCATTAGCAGGCGTTACTAAATATCTCTGCTGTGACAATACAGAGGTGATTGTTAGAATGAAAAATAATATTAATATTTTCATGTTATACCTCCAATAAATAATTTATCTAATTAATAACATCTTTCTTACTTGTGTAAATTTCTCCGTTGTTAATTTATAAAAAAATAAACCACTCGCCACATTAAGCGGCTTCCACTCAACCGACTTGAATCCTCTTGTATAATTGCCCTGTGATAAAATGCTTGCACGTTTTACGACTTCAAGTGCACTTTCTCCCTGTTGCAATGGTATTGCCTCATTGGACGGAGTGACAAGATAACGCTGCTGACCGTATGCTGTGAGCATGAATACTAGAACTAGTCCCATCAAATATTTCATAGCGATCTCTCCATATTATTATCCTTAAAATTGGTAAGTTACTCGTGTAAAATGTAATAAAATTTGGTTTGATTGTCAATCAGGGAATCCCTGATTTTATATCAGGTTTTTTGAAGTACCCTATTAAAAATAGTGCAAAAATGGCACTCTTTAAAATATCAATCTTGAATCTCACCCCATAATTTCTTAGATTGCATTCAGATCAATTTATCGTACTAAAAGAGGATTGTATGTTCATCAAGCAGTGGCTGCTTTTATTTTCAGGTATATTATTCATTCAGGGATCGATATTTTCTCAATCGAATTCAACGTTTGAGTTTCTTCGTAACGATGCGAGTGCCCGCGCTGCTGCATTAGGCGGCAGCTTCCTTACTGTAACCGATGACCCGAATTCAATCTTTTACAATCCCGCCGATCTTACCACACTAAGGAACCGTAAAATATCGATTGGTTTTTTTAAACATCTGCTTGACATTAATTCTGGATATGCAAGTTACGGGACGGAGATTCCAGAATTGGGATTCGTTGGTGCCGGAGTTATATACATTAACTATGGTGAATTCAAACGAACAGGGGAGGAGGGACAAAATCTTGGAACTTTTAGTGCAGGCGAAATTGCGCTCGTCGCCGGTTTTGCGGATAAGCTTTTATCGGAATTAAATTATGGTGTGAATGCAAAATTCATCTATTCTTCTATTGCCGATGTTCATTCAACTGCTGCTGCGGTTGATTTGGGCATTCGCTATGTTGCTGTGCCGGATAGGTTCTTGGTCGGTGCGAGTTTGTTGAATTTAGGAACCCAGCTTGATCCATATGTTACTACCAGAGAACGTCTTCCACTCGATTTTAAAATTGGCGCTTCTGTTTACCCCGAGCATATTCCGGCAGTC
>CAYGZC010000333.1:0-8320 GCA_964354225.1 uncultured Chlorobiaceae bacterium
TTACAGGATCGAATATTAGTCGATGGTATTCTATCTGAATCCGAATGGCAGCGTCCCGGAGTTAACGACTTTACACAAAGAAATCCGATAGAAGGTGCTGTGCCTACGCAAAAGACCGAAGTGTGGGTGGCATACGATGACGAGGCATTATTCGTCGCGGCTCAGTTATATGACACAGCTCCCGATTCGATCGTGGACCGCATTGCCCGGCGTGATGCGAGTTTGAACGCTGATTGGTTTTATTTGGGAATCGATTCATACCATGACCGGAGGACAGGTGTTTTCTTTGGCGTCTATGCGAGCGGTGCAGTTGCCGATGGGTCACTGTTCAACGACTCTTGGGACGACGACTCTTGGGATGGCGTGTGGGGATCCGCAGCAAAAATCAACGGTAAAGGGTGGGCAGTGGAAATGAGAATTCCCTACTCTCAATTACGCTTCACACAGCAAGACGAGTATACATGGGGAATCAACTTTGCACGAAAAATAGAACGGAATAATGAAGAAGATTTTTTCGTTATGGTTCCGAAAAAAGAAAGCGGTTGGGTATCGCGGTTTGCCGACCTTACCGGTATTCGCGATATTCATCCGCCTGCACGTCTGGAAGTTATGCCGTACGTTGTTATAAGCACTACACAAACGAACCAATATAGCAGGTGGGATCCGATGAATAAACGGAGTAGGTATACTGGCAATATGGGTGCTGATTTAAAAGTCGGGTTGGGAAGCAACCTTACGCTGAATGCCGCTATCAATCCTGATTTCGGTCAGGTCGAAGTCGATCCAGCAAGTGTGAACCTCACACAATATGAAACTTATTATGAAGAGAAACGCCCGTTCTTTGTTGAAGGCGCCAATTTTTTAAATTATGGATTTGGTGGTGCGAATAATAATTGGGGATTCAACTTTGGCACACCGGATTTTCTGTACACCCGGCGTATCGGACGCGCACCAGAAGGCAAACGCCAGCATTCAGGAGACACTAAGATGCCCGATCGGAGTCACATCATAGGGGCTGCCAAGCTCACGGGAAAGCTCGATGAAGGTTGGTCATTAGGGACGATCCAAGCTGTAACGTCTTCAGAGAATGCAAAGACAGATAGTAACGGTGTTAGATTTTCAGATGTTGTGGAACCGTTGACTTATTACGGGATCGTACGCTCACTATACGAACATGATAAGGGACGCCAGGGTTTAGGTATTATCGGAACAGCAGCAGTGCGCAATCTCAATAAGGATTACCTCGATGATCAATTCAATAACGGATCGTATGCGTTTGGTATTGATGGATGGACCAATCTGGATACCAGCCGGACATGGGTTATTACCGGATGGATGGCGGGGACGTTGATCGCGGGCTCAGCAGAACGGATGGCAAGCGTGCAACAATCGTATTTACATTATTTCCAGCGCCCGGATGTCAGCCATGTTTCCTTTGATGCTAGTAGGCGATCACTTACAGGATACGGCGGACGCGTTGCCGTTAATAAGCAGCAAGGGAATTTTCAATTCAACAGTGCTATCGGTGTGGTGTCACCCGGATTTGATTCGAACGATCTCGGTTACCATCCACGGACTGATGTGCTCAACGGGCATGTCGTCGTCGGTTATGCCTGGTTTGAACCCGACGGAATTTTCAGATCAAAATCGTTTAACATTGCAACGTATAGAAGTTATAATTTCGGCGGCTACAGAATCGCCGATGGTTACATGGGATTTGTGTACGGCTCATTCATGAATTATTGGTCCACGAACGGAAATATTAGCTACTCCCCAGCATATGTCGATGAATATCGCACACGTGGTGGACCAATGATGAAGACGACGCCGGGTTATAGTTTCAATTTTGGGTTTTCTTCCGATTCACGCAAAATGATTACTGGAGGTCTCGGCGTTTATGGGTCACGGAGCGAGTCCGGATCATATACCGTTGAATTCGACCCGAGTATCGGATTCAAACCGACAGCTGGGATCAATGTCAATATCAGTCCATATTTTAAGCGTTTGTTCGGTATGGCACAGTACATAACAACGGTTTCCGATCCCACAGCCACTTCGACATACGGGGCACGATATATATTTTCAAAAATCGATCAGTCGGAAGTCGCCGCGTCGATTCGTGTGGAATGGACATTCACACCGACGCTCAGTTTGCAACTATACATGCAACCGTTGATTTCTGCCGTTCAATTCATGGATTTTAAAGAATTGAAACAGCCGAAAACATTTACATTCAACCATTACGGTGATAACGGCTCGACGATTTCGTACATAGACAGTTCCAACAGGTATCTCGTCGATCCGGATGGCGCAGGACCGGACTCATCATTCACATTTGATAAGCCGGATTTTAAAAGTATATCTCTTCGCGGAAATATTATCCTCCGATGGGAGTATTTACCGGGTTCAACAATGTACTTCGTCTGGACGCACGGTGGATCGGATTATGCCAGCAATGGCGATTTCAATCTCCATCGCGATCTCAATAATCTGGTTTCAACGCCATTACACGAGGACGTATTATTAATTAAGTTAACATATTGGTGGCATCCTTAAACAATATAATTTCAAGAATTACGCCGAAGGAATATTATCTGTAATGAATTGATTCGTGGAAAAGTGGGAACCGAAAAAAGTTGGCTAATATTAAATATATCGGAAGATAGGACACTGAAAACAAAAACCGCAATTCTTTTTTAAATTGGCTCGTGTTGATATTCATTATTTTACCTGGTGTCGCCTGATAAGTAATCTATGATCATCACACTTCCATTTGACACAAAACCTGCTCTCTTAATTGAGAGTGGGATTTTTATTTCACATCCTCCGGTGTTTCCGGTTTCCGAGATTTTTTCTTCTTAAAAATCTTTTCTTTCATCTTATTCAACAGTACCCTTGCCCAAACGAATTCGGTTGCCAATATTCCTAAGCCGGCAGGGATGATAAGGATTGCAGGTCCGGGGAGGAATATCATCACGACACCGATAAGTAAAACCGTTGTGCCGGCAATGGCGATAAATATTCTTCGTATGCTTTTTAAAGTCATTACTATTTCATTTCACCGGAATTATTCAGATTCGGTAGATCGACCTTCATCGAAGAGCCAACTCTAATTATACTTTACTACAACGAACGTTATATCGTCGTGCTGATCGGCAGAACCTTGAAATTGTTGCGCCGAGTGGATGAGTGAACGCTGTAATTGTTCGGCAGGAAGCTTTTTGTTGGCTTTAATAAAATCGAAGATCGTATCTTCCCCAAACTGCTCTTGTTGTTCGTTCATCGCTTCAGAGAGTCCATCTGAATAAAAGAAAAAGATGGTATCGGATTGAAGTTGTCGTTGAACTTCTTCAAGACTCTCTTCAAAAATTGGACCGCGTTCAAGCCCTAATCCGATTCCTCGTGAATTAAGATGCTCGAGATGATTATTAGTGCTGATGATCGCCTTATTATGCCCGGCACGGCAGATTTGTACGGTATTGTTTTCCAAATCAAACAGCGCGAGGACCATGGTGATGAAAGACTTCCGTTCGATACCATCGTAAAGACGACGATTAACGTGAATAAGCATTTCCCGGGGTGTTTGATACATGTGAGATGCCAGTTGAATCATCCCTTGGATTTTTGACATGTAAAGTGCTGCCGACATTCCTTTTCCAGATACATCAGCAACTACTACTAAAAGTTTCTTCGGACCGAGCTGAATGTAATCAAAATAATCACCACCGACGGTTAGAGCGGGGATTGAGATACCGGCGATGTCAAGGTGTTCGAATTCTGGACTCGCTTTTGGAAGCAGACTCTGCTGAATCTTCCGCGCAATTTCTAACTGCTCTTCGATCTTTTGCTTTTCGATCTCACTCTTGTGTAAGCGGGCATTTTCAATAGCAATTGCCGCCTGGCTTGCAACTGTTGATAAAAGATCTATATCTTCCTGTGAATAAATTTTGCCGGACATTTTCGGACCTACGTTGATCGTTCCCACCAACCGGTTCTGTATGAACATAGGAACGGAAAGGACAACACCGGATTTAACAATCTTATCTCTATCCGATTGAATCATTGGAACTGAATCAGGTTCCACATCCAACAAGGCGAGAGAAATGGGTTTTTTCGTTTCCTGAAGAAGCGCGATCAATCCATTTTTCTGTTGAACGAAATCAGAATAATGTTTTGGGATGTTCTTTGTTAATGAATAACATCCTTCTTTTTCGTCACACAACACAATCGCTATTTTTTCAACGTGCATAGTTCCAGAAATACGATTCGCCATCGAGTCGAGAATCTGTTCCAAGTTCATCAACCGGGGAAGTTCCTGGCTGAATTCAAGCAGAGCTTTTTGATAATTGTACCGTTCCTGATAAAAACTTCTATCGATCCATTCCTGCGTTCTTCTCTTTATCGGATCGAAAACAAGTGCGATTGATATAAACGCGACCGCATTCATCAACTGGTTATTTTCCATGCCGAGGAAATAAGAGAGCAGGTTCCCTATTCCAAAAACGATCATCAAATATATCGCCGCAAGAGCCGCGGTTATGATACCGTAAATCAAACTTCTCTTGATAATTAAATCAATATCCATTAACCGGTATCGGAAAATGCTGTACCCGAAAGCAAGCGGCATGCTGATGACAAGAGCAATAGGCAATAAAAATATCAGCTGAAGGAAGAGAAACGGCTTAATGAGCAGAACAACAAAAACATATGTAAATGCCGTTAATCCTAACGCAGACCCTATCAATATTGGTCGCAATTGTTCCTTATGTGATTGCTCTACACAACTAAAGTAAGCCCGTATAAAAATACCAAGTCCGGTAGTGAATGACCCGATTAAAAATAACGGATTGATAACCCCAACAAACGGCGGCAAAACAAGTTGCTGTCTAAAAAGAATTGTAAGTGTATTAATAATGCTTGCAGAATATAGTGATGCAGTTATCCAACGATTATCAAATGCCTTCTTCCGTACTGGGAAATAGAGAAAGAATCGAATGAAAACCGGTGGTGCAAAAATAAGAGCCGCGAACAACCCGGAGCGTACAGCCAAAATTTGCCATTGAGCAAAATGCTGAAGATCGAGACGATTAATAAACAACCCGAAGAAAAGCATAGTCCAAAGGCTGAACCCACCGAATAGCTGCTGAGTCTCTCCCTGAGGTTTAGTTATTACAACAATAAAGCCGACGATAAGAAAACCTAATCCCAATGAGAATAGTGAAAGGAAAAAAACATCAAAATTCTTCACAATCTCTATTTCAGTTTCAAATTGTTTATTGTCACGTTCAATCGTATAAACCACTTTACCGGAAGTCTGAACTGAGTCGATAATTCTTTGTGCCCGGTTAGCGTTATCAAACTGAAATCCATTTACTTTTAAAAGAATATCACCGTTTTTAATTCCCGCCTTGTCGGCAACACCATCGGGAATAACATCGGAGATGAGCAGACCTTGTTTACCCACCTCCCGTTGGCGCCATCCGCATTCATCGCTTCCCTGTACGTTATAAATCATGACAGACATGAAATTCATAATACACAATGCCAGCACAATCACGGTAATGCTTGAATATAAAATCCGGATTGTGTTCGGACGCATTTTCTTTAGTGGGTTTTTCATGGTATCTAAAAATACATACTGTTTGGAGACATTAGTTTATTGCTATATTTCAGAAATATCAATGCAAACAAAATAAGGAATGATGGTGTAAAAATCAATTAAAACAAACCCCCAATCGTTTGTGATCGGGGGTTATCATCTCACTCATATTCACTATGGGTAAAACTAATTCAATCCTCTTAGTTTCAAAAGAGCATCTACCTTCGGTTCCGCACCTCTGAAGCGTTTATAGAGAACCATGACATCTTCACTCCCGCCTTTTTCGAGAACGTTTTTTCTGAATGAAGTGGCTGTCGTTTGATCGAATAAACTGGTTTCTTTAAAAGCTTCGAACGCATCCGCATCGAGAACAGCCGCCCATAGGTAACTGTAATATCCTGAAGAATAGCCGCCAGAAAAGATATGGGCAAAATTGGTGCTTTGATATCGTGACTCAATTTGTGGAATCAAACCGATTTTTGTGAGCGATTCCTTTTCGAATATCGTGACATCCCTTTCTTTGTCGTCCAGAAGCGTATGCCAATCCATATCGAGGAAAGATGCAGCGATGTATTCGACAGTTTCAAAACCCTGATTGAAAAGCTGGGAGTTACGAATCTTATCGATCAATTCTTGCGGCATCGGTTCGTCTGTTTTGTAATGTTTTGCATACATTTTTAGTACTTCGGGTTCCATTGCCCAGTTTTCCATTATCTGAGAAGGAAGTTCCACGAAATCTTGTGGGACTGATTGAGCGTTTGAATAAACAGTATTTGAAAGCAAACTGTGAAGCGCATGACCCAATTCATGAAATAATGTTGCAACATCGTCAACGCTCATCAAAGAAGGTTTATCAGCCGTGGGTTTTGCAAAATTGCCTACATTAAAAACTGTCGGAGTGATATAATGGTCATCCATGTTTGACTGGTTTCTGAAACTACCCGACCATGCACCGCTTCTCTTGCTATCCCGCGGGTAATAGTCCGAATAAAAAATACCTATATGCCTGCCGTCAGCTTCTTTAACTTCGTATACTTTTACATCGGGATGATAGACCTGAATATCATTTCTCTCAACGAATTGTATCCCGAATAATTTGGAAGCCACATCGAACGCCCCCTGGCGAACATTTTCCATCTTGAGATATGGGCGCAGCATTTCTTCATCGAGAGCGTATTTTTCTTTCTTTACCTTCTCGGCATAGTACCACCAATCCCATGCTTCCAGTTTGAAATTGTTTCCTTCCTTGTCGATTAACTTTTGCAAGTCTTCGACTTCGGCGCCCGCTCTCTTAAGTGCCGGTTTCCAGAGATCGTTCAAGAACTTGTACACATTTTCCGGTTTTTTTGCCATATACCTGTCGAGTACAAAATCTGCATGGGTTTTGTATCCTAACAAGTTTGCCCTGTCGACTCGCAGTGAAGCGATTCTTGATAAAATTGTCTTGGTATCATTTTCGTTGTTATTATTTCCACGAGTGATATAAGCTTTGAACAATTTCTCTCTCAGCTCCCGTTTATTAGAATACTGGAGAAAAGGAATAAAGCTCGGCTTCTGAAGCGTGAATACCCATTTGCCCTCGTGACCTTTCGACTTAGCCATCTCAGCGGCTGATTTAATTACATCTTCAGGGAGACCCGCAAGATCATCTTTATTATCGATGACTAATCCGATTGCAATGGTTTCCTTTAGAAGATTTTCTCCGAACTTCACGGTAAGAACGCTGAGTTCTTCGTTGATTTTTCTAAATTTTTCTTTCGCCTCATCGCTTAAATTTGCACCGCCCCTTACAAAACCTTTATAGTAATTATCGAGGACTGTTTTCTGTTCTGTCGTAAGAGGGAGATTATCTCTATTGTCGTAAATTTGTTTCACCCTTTCAAAAAGTTTCGGATTGAGAGAGATGTCGTCGTTATGTTTTGAAAGGATGGGGGCAATAGTTTTGGCAATCTTCTGCATCTCGTCGTTGGTGTTCGCGTCGTTCAGACTGGCAAACACGTAATCGACTTTTGTCAGCAGCTTGCCGCTTTGTTCCAACATCCCTATTGTGTTCTGGAATGTGGGGCTCTCGGTGTTCTGAATTATTGCATCGATTTCCGATTTGTGCTGTTTCATCCCCTCCTCGTAGGCAGGCATGAAATGCTCTGTCTTTATGTCGTTGAAGGGGGGTGTTTCGAACGGGGTAGTCCATTCTTTAAAGAACGGGTTGCCCGTATTTTTTTGATCCTGTGCATAACATAATACACAGAAGAAGACGGTAGTCAGCGTGTACAATAAGATTTTCATAATTCTTCCTTATTTAAGAGGAAATTGTTGAGAAGAGTGTTAATTAATGGTAATAGAACGAATTGATGATACGAGAAATATTCCTAAAAGTCAAACAGGAATTATTAAATTACTTGTTGCAGGTTACTATGGTTATCTCCGATGTGCTTCACGACCTGCCGCTTCGAGTATTCTTTGAGGATTTCGGATGAGAGATTCATGGGCTATTTTCAAAAAAATGATTTATCCAAAAGTTTTATGATCGATTTATTTGCTCGGTGGGGATATACCAGAATAAAGAATATTAGAAAATTAAGGGTGGTTCCAAAAACTCAGTAAAAGAGAGGGAAAAAATAGTTACATTGAAAATCCATAATTCAAAAGACATTCAACCACTCAGGAATTAGCAATGAAGAAACGAGAATCAGGATTATTTGATGAAGCAGACCGATTAGC